>CAXTJW010000466.1:0-3259 GCA_964244305.1 uncultured Acetobacteraceae bacterium | reverse complement strand
ACGAAATCGAGGATCAGCCCGTCGGTCTGCGCCGTCTGCATCGCGTTGGTGAGATAAAAGTTGAGGTTGCAGAAGCCGGAGCCGAAGGTCGATGCGACGTGGCTTTCGGCCGCCCGCGCACCGTGGCTGCAAGCCATCATGCTGATTGCGCCGAGTGCCGCGCCTTTCAGCGCGGCCCGGCGGCTGACGGGTCCATTCCACACGGTGTTGCAGGCGAGGGTGCGGGCCATGCGGCGTCCTTTTCGGCGATGCGCTCGCGGTAGGCACAGCAAGGGCCGTGCCATCAATCCCCGGCCAGCGCGCGCTGCATCCAGGCGGCCGCGGCGAGGACGCGCCAGTCGGCCAAACGAGGCCCGACGATTTGCATGCCGACCGGCAGCCCGCCCTGCCCGGTCCCGCATGGGATGCTGATGGCCGGGGTGCGGGCGTGATTGAACAGCGGGGTGAAGGCGGCGTGGTCGCGGTGCGCCGCCGGGCGGCCGCCGACCGTCTCGGGATCCAGCCGGTCCACTGGCCATGCGACGCAGGCGGTCGTCGGACAGAGCAGCAGGTCCCAACTGGCGAAAAAACGGGCGATGTCCTGGGCGATGCTCAGGCTGAAAGCATGCGCGGCCGCAAGGTCCTTGCCGGTCCGGCCGAGGCCGCGCTCGATCTGCCAGCCGATATGCGGGTCGAACAGCTCCGGCGTGGCGCGCCACTCCGCACCGAACAGGTTGGCGAGCCCCGCATCCTCGATCGCCAGGATACGCGCCTCCGCCGTGCCGGGCGGCCACTCCGGATCGGCCTGCGTGACCGACAGCCCGCCTCGGCGCAGCGTATCGACCGCCACGTCGACCGCCGCCCGCACATCCGCGTCCAACGGCAGGCCGAGCCCGAGCTGCGGGCTGTAGGCGATCCGTAAGCGCTCGATTGGAACCGGCTCGGCTGGCGCCGGGTCATAGGACAGCGGATCGGCCGGGTGCATGCCGGCGATCGACGCGAACAATGCTCGCGTGTCCGCCACGGTCCGTCCCATCGGGCACATGCAGGCGATCCCGGGCAGGGTTCCCGGAAAGCCCCATGGATCGGGCACCACGCCGGGGCTGGGCTTGAAGCCGACCACGCCGACATGGGCGGGCGGACGCCGGCACGATCCGCCGCCATCCCCGCCCAGCGCCGCCACCGCCATGTCCGCCGCCAGCGCCGCAGCGCACCCGCCCGACGATCCGCCCGGCGTCCGCGACAGGTCGCGCGGGTTGAGCGTCCGGCCATGGAGACGATTGTCCGTGACCTCCTTCGCGCCGAACTCCGGCATATTGCCGATGCCGATCACGACCGCGCCGGCCTGACGTATCCGCTCGACCGGCAGCGCGTCTCGGACCGGCCGGAAATCCCGGAACAGCGGCGAGCCCTGGGTGATCCGGCGTCCGGCGACCCAGATCGAGTCTTTCACCACCACCGGCACACCGGCCAGCGGCAACTGCTCGCCCATTGCGATCCGGTGGCGCAGCTGCATCGCCTCAGCGCGCGGCGTCGCCTCGTCGTGGTTCACGACCGCATTGACGGCAGGATTGGCGCGCCGGATTTGGTCGAGGAACGCGTCGATAACCTCGACCGGATCAGCTCGCCCCGCCTGGACCTCCGCCGCGATCGTCGGTGCATCCCAGTGCAGCGGGTCAGAGCCCGGCATAGCCTTCGGGATCGAAGAAGCTCTGCCCGGCGACATACCGGCGCCCGTCGGAAAGGTCGGGCGGCGGCCCGTCCTCAGTCCGTGAGTCGAAGGTCAATTCGAGCTGCACGCCGCTGGGATCATAGGCGAAAAGCTGCCAAAGCGGGGTGCCCGGCACGATGAACTCGCGGAACGGCACGCCGTGCGCCTCCAGCCGCGCGACGAACCCGCGATACCCGCTGGCGGTCAGCGACACGTGGTCGATGGCGGCGCTGCCCTGCGGCGCCACGCCGCTTGTCCCCAGCGCCGGGCCGCCCGCGTAGATGTGGAAGATCGGCCCCGGACCCGGCAGTCCCAGCCATGCGCCGGGATAGCCGAAATCCGGCCGCGGCATCTCCTGCAGGCCGAGCACCTCCAGATAGAACCGCTGTGTCCGCGCGAGGTCCGCGGTCTTGATCGCGACGTGCAGCAATCCCTGCAGGATGGGTGCGCCGCTCATCCGGGAATGAACCGGTCGAGATTGCGCTTACCCGGGCCGAGCGGATGCGCCGCCACGCGCCGGTTCGCCTCCAGCAGCCAGGGCGTCGCCACCGCTGCGCGCTCGGCCTGCAGCGCGTAGTCGCGCCGGAAGCCCGGCATGACCGCCGCCGCCTCGGCCCGCAGCGCGGCCTCATCGATCGTGGTGATCCGGCCGGCGTCGAGCACCAGCCGGCCGCTGACCATCACGCTGTGCACGCCGCGGCCGGACTCGGCGAACACGACCTGACGGGCGGCGCTGTTGAGCGGCACGTAGGCGATGTCGCGCAGGTCCAGCATCACGAGGTCGGCCTGCATCCCCGGTGCGATGGCGCCCACTTCGCCGGCCAGGCCCAACGCCCGCGCCCCGCCGGCGGTCGCAGCGTCGATCGCCATCGCCGCGTCGACGCCGGTTGGATTGGGGTCGGCGGCGGCGGCCAGCAGGCATAGCAGCTTCATCGCCGTGAACATGCTCTGGCAATCCCCGCAACTGCAGTTGTCGCAACCCAAAGCAACATTCACGCCAGCGTCGATCACCCGGCGCATCGGCGCGACGCCGCTCTTGAGCTTCAGGTTGCTCGCCGGGTTGTGCGCGAGGCTGGCGCGCGCCTGGCCCAGCATGGCCATTTCGTCCCCGTCCAGCCAGACACCGTGCACGACGGTCAGCCGATCGTTCAACAGGCCGACGTCCTGCAGCCAGCGCAGCATGGACCCGCCCTGCGCCGCATACAGCGACCGCGCCTTCGCCGCCTGCGCCCGCGTTTCATACACGTGCGTCAGCACCGGCAGCTTGTAACGCTCGGACAGGGTCGCGATCCCTTCGAGCAAGGCGCGGCTGCACCGCTGCGGGCCGGAGGGGCTCAGGCCCCAGCGCAGCCAGGGCGGCAGCGGGTCGAGCCGCCTGATCTGCGCTTCGACGAAATCGAGCTGCGCCTGGGTGTCGGCTGGGGCGCCACGGACCAGCGCCTGCACCGCCTCGGGCGCCTCCGCCGGCAGGAACGGCGCGATGTCCAATGCCGCCACGTCGCGGACGGCCGCCGAGAACACGACCCGCAGGCCGCTTTCGGCGTAGGCCGCGAGGATGGTGTCGAGGGT
>CAXTJW010000465.1:0-3261 GCA_964244305.1 uncultured Acetobacteraceae bacterium | reverse complement strand
CCGGGGAACAGCCGGCCGAGGAACAGGCTGACCAGGTCCTCCAGCAGCACGAAGCGGATGGCGTCGCCCACGGCGTGCCCCGGCAGGCGGACGAAGCGCTCGATCAGCGCCGGCAGCGGGATCAGCGCGTCCATGATGTGCTGGTCCTCGTCGCGGCGCAGCTTCAGCACCATGACCAGGCCCATGTTCGGAATGAACGGGAACGGATGCGCCGGGTCGATGGCGAGCGGGGTCAGCACCGGGAACACCCGGTCCATGAACCAAACCTCCAGCCACTCGCGGTCCGCCTGCGTCAGCGCCGCGGTCTCGCACAGCTCGATCCCTGCCTCGCGCAGCTGGCCGCGCAGGTCGAGCCAGGCCGCCTGCTGCATCTGCATCAGCGCCCGGGCCCGCGGCTGGATCTCGGCGAGCTGCTGCGCCGCATTCCGCCCATCGGGGCTGATGGCGGCGACGCCGGCCTTCGCCTGGCCGATCAGCCCGGCCACCCGGACCGAGAAGAATTCGTCGAGGTTCGAAGCGCTGATGGAGATGAACCGCAGCCGCTCCAGCAGCGGATGCCGCTGGTTTTCCGCCTCCTCGACGACGCGGTGGTTGAAGTCGAGCCAGCTCAGCTCACGGTTGATGAAACGGTCGGGGCTGTCATTCGCAATGTCAGGATCGATGCGCTGGGTGGACGCTGCGTCGGTCTTCGGCTTGGCGACGGTACTAATCTTGTTCATGGCGGCATCCTAGAACAGCGCAGGGTGGGGCGGCGAGACGTCCACCGGCTCCGCATTGGAACTTTCACAAATCAGGGGCTGCAAAGTCTGCGCCGCCAGCGCCCGGGTCACGCTGCGCCCGGCGGCGAGCGCCGCGCGATCCAGCCGCGCCGCCGCCTCACGCAGCGCCGCCGGCTCGCGCGGCAGCACGGCCAGCAGCCAATCCTGCACGGCATCCGGCACGAGCAACTGCCGATCGGACAGCAAGCGGGCGAGCAGGGTGCGCAAAAAGTGGTCATCTGCGCCGCCGAGCGGCACGGCCAAGGTGGCGCGCAACCGGCTGGCGAGGTCCGGCAGCCGGGTGGGCCAGCGCGCCGGCGGCGTGCGTGCCGCGAGCAGGACGGGATACCCGGCCTCCTGTGCCGCATTGAGCGCGTGCAGCAGGCCCGCCTCCGATGGGGCGAGGTCGGCGTCGTCGATCGCCAACGGCCCCGGCCGCCAATCGCCGCCCAGCGCTGCATGGCGAAGCATCGCGCCGTCGAGCAGGCGCGCGCCGGTGCGGGTCGACCAAATATGCAGCAGATGCGTCTTGCCGGACCCCGGGCCACCCCACAGCGCCAGGCGCCGCCCGGGCCAGTTGGCGCTGCTGTCGAGCCAAGCCAGCGCCGGCCGGGTCGCGGCGCTGGGCAGGAAGTCGGCCTCGGTCAGGCGCGGCACGTGCACGAACGGCAGCGCCAACTGGCGGACCGCGGTCAAACCGGAGGGTCGAGATACAGCGGACTCTGCAGATACCGCCGCAGCCAGAAGCGCAGCAGCACGCCGATGGCGGCAGTGACCGGCACCGCCAGCAGCACGCCCAGGAAGCCGAACGCGGCCCCGCCGGCGAACAGCGCGAAGATGACCCAGACCGCGTGCAGCTCCACCCGGTCGCCAAGGAAGCGCGGGTAGATGACGTAGCCCTCCAGGATTTGCCCGACGACGAATACCCCGGCGACCGTCGCCACTCCGGTCCAGGTCGGGAACTGCGCGATCGCGAGGCCGATGCTGGCGACGCCGCCGGTGATGCTGCCGACATACGGGATGAACGACAGCAGCCCGGCCGAGATGCCGACGATCAGCCCAAGATCGAGCCCCGCCGCCGACAGCGCCACCGCGTAGAACAGCGCCAGCACCAGGCAGCACAGCGCCTGCCCGCGCAGCCAAGCCGACAGGATGCGGTCGACCTCCCGCGCCTGCGCCCGCAGCACTCCGGCATAGCGGCGGGGCATCCAGCTATCGACCCGTGCCACCGCCCGGCGCCAGTCGCGCAGGAAATAGAACGCGACGACGGGCGTCACAACCACGAGCGACAGCACGTTGAACAGCGCGAAGCCGCCGCCGACGATGCGGCTCAGCGCCGCCGCCAGGAAGGCCAGCATCGCGCCCGCCTGCCCGCCGACGAGGTCGCGCAGCTTCTCGTCCACGTAGTCGGACCCCAGGCGCTCCTGCAGGTGGACCATGACCTCGCCGGCCCAGAGACGGACCGAATAGATGTAGGTCGGAACCCGGCTGATCAGGATGCCGACCTGCGCCAGCAACAGCGGATACAGCAACAAGGCAAACAGCAAGCCCGCCGCGACCAGCGCCGTCACGAACAACAGCGCCGCCACGCCGCGCGGCACCCCGGCGCGCGTCAGCCGCGTGGTGGGCGGGTCGAGGAAGTAGGCGATCCCCGCCGCCGCCACGAAGGGCAGCAGGATGGACGCAAACAGATGCAGCGCCGCCGCGAGCACGACCGCAAGCCCGGCCAACAGCCCAAAGCGCTGCGCCCGGGTGGCGTGCGGCAGCGGGACGCGCACCGGCTCGGGCGCAGGCGGGGCGGCGGGGTCGGGCCGGGACAGGTCGAGAGCTTTCATCGTTATACTTCCACTAACGAGCTATCAGCGTTGGCGAGCTATCAGCGTTGGCGCGCAGCCTTCCATACATAGACGGCGCCGGAAACGAGTGTCGTCATGGCCACTGTCCAGATCAGCAGGATGCGCAGCCGCGGCGCCTGCAGCCCGAACCCCTCGAGAAACAATACCACGCCGACCAGCAGGAGTTGGAGCGCCGTGTTGAGCTTCGAGAACAGCATCGGCTTGATCCGCACCGGCATCCCGAGCTGCCACATCAGCATGATGCCGCTCACGATCACCACGTCGCGGAACACCACGAGGATGGCCAGCCAGTCCGGCAGCACCCCGATGGCGGCGAGCGTCACGAACATGCAGACCAGCAGCGCCTTGTCGGCCATCGGGTCCAGCATGGCGCCGAGCGCGCTGCCGCCGCGCCGCCGGGCGAGCCAGCCGTCGACCCCGTCCGACACCCCCGCCAGCGCGAACAGCCCAAAAGCGAGCTCGGTCTGTCGCCGCAGCACCAGCCACACCGCGAGCGGCACGGCGCACAGCCGGCCGAAGGTGATGATGTTGGGCAGGTTCACGACATCATGCGCCCCGCGCACGAGCGTGTTGCCGCTGCCACTGTCCGAACCCTTCATCCCCGGCTACTACCGCATCTGGAACGCGCCGTCACAGGACCATCGCCC
>CAXTJW010000464.1:0-3269 GCA_964244305.1 uncultured Acetobacteraceae bacterium | reverse complement strand
CCGCCGGGTCGTAGAAGCGCAGCAGCATCTGGAACACCGTCGTCTTGCCCGCGCCGCTCGGCCCCACCAGCGCGACGGTCTCGCCGGGTTCGACGCGCAGCGAAAACCGGTCCAGCGCCGAGGTGTCTGGCCGCGAGGGATAGCGGAACGAGACCGCGTCGAACTCCACCAGCCCCGACGGATGCGCGGGCGTGGGGGCCGGCAGCGGTGCGGGATGCACGGGCGCCGCAATGGTCGGAACCTCGGCCAACAGCTCGGCGATGCGGTCCGCGGACCCGGCGGCACGCTGCACCTCGCCCCAAAGCTCGCTCATCGACGTGGCGCTGGTGGCGACGAGGATGGCGTAGAACACGAACGCCGACAGCTCACCGCCCGACATGCGGCCGTGCACGACCTCCAGCCCGCCGACCCAGAGGCTGAGAGTGATTGCGCCGAAACCGAGCAAGATGACCGAGAGGATCAGCAACGCGCGCATGCGGGCGCGGCGTAGGGCGGCGCCGATGCTGTCTTCGACACGGCCGCCGAATCGCGCCCGGTCCACCGCCTCGTGGGTGAAGGCCTGCACGGTGCGGAGCGCGTTCACCGTTTCCTCCGCATAGGCGCCCAGGTCGGCGATGCGGTCCTGCGCGCTGCGCGCCAGGCTGCGTTCGCGCCGGCCGAACAGCACCAGCGGCAGTACGACCAACGGCACGACGGCGACCACCAGCATGGCGAGCTTGAAGCTTGTTACCACCAACATGACCATGGCGCCGCTGGCGATCACGGCGCTGCGCAGCCATTGCGACACCGCGGAGCCGATCAGCCCCTGGAGCTGCGCCGTGTCGGTGGTGAGCCGGGTCAGGACGTCGCCAGTGCGCATCGTCTCGAAGAACGCCGGCGACAGGCGCAGCACCTGGGCGAACAGGGCGGCGCGCAGGTCGGCCGCCACGCGCTCACCGAGCCATGCCATGAGGTAGAAACGCGCCGCGGTGGAGACGCCGAGCGCCGCCACGACGGCGAACATGACCGCCGCCGCCTGGTTCAGGTGCGACGCGCCGGTCGAGGTGAAGCCGACATCGATCAACCGCCGCACCCCCTGCCCCAGCAGCAGCACGAGGCCGGCCGCCAAGGCGAGCGCCACCGCAGCCGCCACCGATCGGCCGGCGTAGGGCAGCAGGAACGGCAGCAACAGCCGCAGCGCAGACAGCCTCGGCTTCGTGGTCGTGAAAACGGTCAGCGTTTTGCTCCTTTGAGGTCGTCCAGCGTGACCGGGCGGAAATCCCATACGTCCACGCCGACGTCGTATTGCCGCGTCTGCCGGCGCAGCACGCCATGGCTGTGGCCGTGCAAGTTAAGCGCGCCTTTCGTCATGTCGCGCCAGGTGCGGAAGGCGTAATGGCACAGCACCAGCAGGATGCCGTCGGATTGCAGCTCCATATAGGGCGTGACGCTGGTCCAGCCAGACAGGGCTTGGATATCGGCCGGGTCGTTGTTGCCGGTGATCAGGTGCTTGCGGCCGTGCAGCCCTTCGAGCAGCGCACCCGGCGCAGGGTGGCGGACCGCGAAATCGCCGAGGTGCCACACCTCGTCGTCCGGTGCTATTGCTTCATTCCAGCGCTGGAGCATCGCGGCGTCCATCTCTGCCGTGGTGGCGAATGGCCGGCGGTGGAACGCGCGGGCGGCGCCGTGGCCGAAATGGGTGTCGGCGGTGAAGAAGACGGTCATGCGGTTCTCATGCTTGGACTGAACGAGGGGACGCCGCGCGCGTTCTCGCCGGCAGGAGGACACATGGCACGTATTGGTTCATACCTTTTTCCGGTGCTCGGCGCCGCATTCGCAGTGGCTGGCGCCGACAAGATCATCGGCAACCGCGGTTATGCGAGCATGTTCCGGCACCTCGGCTGGTCGCGTGGCGGCATGCGCGCCGTGGCGGCGGCGGAGATGGCGGGCGGCGCGCTGCTGGCGGCCGGGTCGACCCGGCGCTTGGGCGGCGCGATCCTGGCCGCGACCTCGGCGACAGTGCTGGCGAGCGAGACGCGCCATGGCAACGGCGAACTCGCGCTGCCGCGGGGTTTGCTGCTGGCGGCAGCGTTGATGGCGGTCGTGGCGGGACGCTGATTTCTACTGTTGAAACGTGTTGCAGCCGGCGATCGTGCCGGTTCGCAGCCCGGTCCCGAGCCATTGCACCCGTTGCGCTGAGGAGCCATGGGTAAAGCTGTCGCGCATGACGGCTCGTCCGGCAGCCTGGCTGATGCGGTCATCGCCGATCGCGGCGGCGGTGCTGGAGGCCTGCCGTAGGTCGCTTTCGTCGATGTTGCGATGCCGCTCGTTCATGTGGTTGGCCCACACCCCGGCCAGGCAGTCCGCCATCAGCTCCGTGCGCACCGACAGGTCGTTGGCGGTCGCTTGGTCGGCTTGCCGCTCCGCCGCCTGCACCTTCGGCAGCAGGCCGAGCAAGTTCTGCACGTGGTGGCCGACCTCGTGCGCGATCACGTAGGCATAGGCGAAATCGCCGCCCCCGCCCATGCGGCGCTGCATGTCCTGAAAGAACGATGTGTCGAGATACAGCTTGCGATCCAACGGGCAATAAAACGGGCCCATCGCCGCTTCTGCCGAGCCGCAGCCCGAGGGGGTGACGCCGGAAAACAGCACCAGGGTCGGCGGGACGTATTGCTTGCCGGCCTCGCGGGGCAGCGCTTGGCTCCAGACATCCTCGGTTTCGCCCAGAATGCGGGCCACGAACTGGCCGACCTGATCGGTTGGCGTGCCTTCGACGGCGGGGCGCGCCGGCGCGTTCTGGCTTACCATTGGGCCGCCGCCGCCCGTCACTTGCTCCGCGCCGCTGATCAGCACGGCCGGGTTGATGCCGAGTGCCCAGCCGAGCAGGCTTAGCGCCACGATCGCGCCGATCCCCAGCCCACCCGTGCGCATTCCGCCACCGAATCCCGGGCTGCCGCGACGGTCCTCGATGTTGCTGCTCTCCCGCAGATCGTCTTCGCGCATGATGGTTCCTGAATACGGCTGCTTTGTTTACGCTGGCGGCAGCGTTCCGTTCCCGGGTCGCCGCGGCAGCTCGTCTGGGGTGGCGGTCAGGCCATAGGGCTCGACCAATGCCCAAATATGCGGCGGCACCATGCTGCGCAGCCGCCGGGGGTGCTGGCGGCGGAGATGCAGCACGGTCTCAACCGCCTTCATCTCGACGCGGGCGCGGGCGAACTCCAGCCCACGCGGACCGATGCGCGGCATCAGCCAGCCGACAAGGGGCCGCAGCCAGTTGGGCATGCCGCGCA
>CAXTJW010000463.1:0-3306 GCA_964244305.1 uncultured Acetobacteraceae bacterium | reverse complement strand
TTGGACAACATCAGCTCGGCCTGGCTCTACCCGATCATCCTGGCCGCGGGTGCGCTGCAGGCGTGGGGACCGCCGATGAACGGCGCGCTGCGCAGCGCGCTGGCCAACCCGTGGCTCGCCAGCATCGTCTCTTTCCTGCCCATCGTGTTCGCCCTCGCCGTGCTGTTCTTCTGCATCCCGCGTCCGCTGCCGACGGCGGAGGGGATGAACGGCATGCCGTGGTGGGCGCCCTTGGGCGGCCTGGCCGGCGCGTTCGCGGTGGTCGCCGGCCTGCTGTTCGTGAACAAGGTGGGCGCGGCCGTGTTCGGTGGGCTGACCATCACCGCCAACATCCTGATGTCATTGGCCGTCGATCAGTTCGGCCTGTTCGGCATGGAACAGCACAGCCTCAACCTCGGGCGCATCGCAGGCGGTGCCCTCATGGTCGCCGGCATCGCCCTGATCTCGATCTTCTGACGCGGCATGGCCGGGCAAGCCATGAGCACCGGAAGCAGCCAGGATGGGTTCCGCCCAGCGTCGTCGGACGGACGCTCCGCGTCTGGCCTCGATACCGTGAACTTCCTGCTCGCCGACGTGCGCGGTGCGCTCGGTCCCTACCTCAACGTATTTCTGGTCACCCAGCAGCACTGGAGCCAAACCGAGGTCGGCTGGGTCACGACGGTCGGCGGGCTGCTCGGCCTCGCGGCCCAGACGCCGATCGGCGCCGCTATCGACGCGACACGGTCAAAGCGGGCTGCGGTCGTATTTGCGCTCGTTGTGCTCGCCGCAGGCGCCGCGACGATCTTCGCGGCGCCCTCATTCTGGCCCGTGCTGGTGGCGCACACCTTGATCGCCGTTGTCGGCGACGTGTTCGGCCCCGCGGTCGCGGCGCTGACGCTAGGCCTTGTCCCCCGCACGGCGCTGGCCCAGCGCCTGGGGCGCAATGCCGCCTTCGACCACGCCGGCAACGTCGCCATCGCCGCCGCGGCCGGCGCAGTCGGCTACTTCTTCTCGCAGCGCGCCGTGTTCCTCATGGTGCCCTTCTTCGCAGCGCTCGCGGGCGCCACGGTCCTGAGCATCCCGGCGTAGGCCATCGACGAGGACCGGGCGCGCGGCCTCGGCGACGGAACCGCGCAGGCCGAGGGAGAAATCGGGCCGTCCGGCTACGGCGTGCTGCTGCGGTCGCGGCCGCTGGTGACCTTCGCCCTGTGCGCCATGCTGTTCCACTTCGCCAATGCCCCGCTGCTGCCGCTCGTGGGCCAGAAGCTCGCGCTGTCGCACCCGGCCTGGGCGACGGCGATGATGTCGTCCTGCATCATCGCTGCCCAGCTCATCATGCTGCCGGTCGCCCTCGCCGTGGGCCGCACGGCGGACCGGCTCGGGCGCAAGCCGATCCTACTGCTGGGCTTCGCCGTGCTGCCGTGCGCGCCGTGCTCTACACCCTGTCCGACGACGCGGTTTGGCTGATCGGCGTGCAGCTCCTCGACGGCGTGGGCGCGGGCATCTTCGGCGCCATCACTCCGCTCGTCGTCGCCGATTTGATGCGCGGGACCGGACGCTACAACGTGGCGCAGGGCGCGGTCGCCACGGTGCAGGGCATCGGCGCCAGCCTGAGCGGCATGGTCGCGGGCATTCTCGTGGATCACCTCGGCTATTCCGCCGTCTTCCTCACCTCGGGCGCTGTCGCCTGCACCGCCCTTGCTGCCCTGTTCCTGGCCATGCCCGAAACAGCGCCGGACCGCGATAGCCGTACTTTGACCGCCGGGACCGGCGCGGTTGGCTGAGACGATGAGGAGGTGATGAGACATCTGCTATGATCCAGCACCTGCCCACGCCGCTCCAGTTCTCGGGAGAACCGCCCTGACACTCGCTGCCCTGCTCTTGCTTGCCGCCCTCGGCTGCGGCGGCTGCACGCTGCCTAAGTCAGCGGCGAGGCGATCGTGTCCAACAAGGCAGTGGAGGCGGAAACCAACAGCACCCTCGTGACCAACATCCTGCGCGCGCCGGACGGGGTGCCGACCTACTACAGCGACATCTCGCACCTTCGGGGCTCGTTGCAGGCGCAGGCGTCCATCAGCGGCAGCCATTGTGGGTTGGAGACACCAGTTAGGATCACGGAATGTGGGCCAGGGATGCCCGATCATTGCAGGCCGAGGCACCGACGATTGCGCTCTGGTACATGTATGAGGATTTGGCCCGGATCGTCGCCATAGCCCAATACGTCGAGGTCGAAAGCGGCAAGCGCGCCGACCGGCCCGAGCTGCAGCAGGCCCTCGACCACGCCAAGCAGGCCCGCGCCACGCTGCTCATTGCCAAGCTCGACCGGCTGTCGCGCAATGTCGCATTTATCTACCGCCTGCTCGAAAGCGGCGTTGAGCTGCTTTGCTGCGACATGCCGCAGGCCAACCGGCTCACGCTCCACATCCTGGCAGCGGTTGCCGAGCACGAGCGCCAGATGATCTCGGAACGCACGAAGGCGGCGCTTGCAGCTGCAAAGGAAGCATCAGGAAGTCTGGGGTGACCCGGATGATAGATCACCGGAACCTCGGCCATCGACCGCTCTTCCGCCTATTCGGACGCGAGCACCCCAGACTTCCTGATGGTCCCCTAGACACCGAGTATGCCCGCACCATCCTTCTCACCCAGGTAGCGATGATACTGCGGATTGAGCGGGCCTCAGCCGGCGCAGTCGCCCTGGTAGATTAGCGCGGGGACGGTCAGACGGTATCTGCCTCGTTGGTCGTCAGCCGGGATCGCGGGTGCGGCACGGGGGCGGTGCCGGCGGCGGCGGACGGGATCGACGCCAGCAGCGACGCGGTATAGGGGTGCTGCGGGTTGTCGGAGATGCCGGTGACGGTCCCGTGCTCGACGATGCGCCCGCGGTGCATGACCGAGACGGTGTGGGCGAACTGGCGCACGAGCGCCAAATCGTGGGACACGAACACGTAGGTCAGACCTAAGCCAGCCTGCAACGATAGCAGCACCTCGACGATGTCGGCCTGGACGCTGACGTCGAGCGCGGAGGTGGGTTCGTCGAGCACGATCACGGCCGGCTTGAGAACCAGCGCCCGGGCGATGGCTACGCGCTGGCGCTGGCCGCCTGACAGGGCGTCCGGCCTACGGGACAACAGGTTTTCGCCGAGCCCGACATTGGCGAGCGCCTCGCGGACGCGTTCCGCCCGTTCCCCGCGGCTTCCGATCTCGAAGCGGTGGAGCGGCTCGCTCACCAATCGCTCGACCTTCCAGGTCGGGTCGAGCGAGGTGAAAGGATTCTGGTAGGCCCAGTGACCGCGAAGGTAGGCGTTTTGGCCATGGCTTTACAAAACA
>CAXTJW010000462.1:0-3309 GCA_964244305.1 uncultured Acetobacteraceae bacterium | reverse complement strand
CGCTTCGTGGGCCAGGGCCGGGTCGCCCGGCACCGCATGGTCAATGCGGCGCTGGGCGGCGAATTCTCCCAGGGCCTGCACGCGCTGGCGCTCACGCTACGTACGCCAGACGAACAATCAGCCCTCAAGACGTGACCGGCGTCGCCCCGGTGTAGAATTGCGGCCACTGCCGGGCGACGACCGGGCTATCGGGCGCATAGGCCAGGCAGGTGCCCAGCATCATCGGCCTGGACGGCTTCTCGGCTGCGGCCTGATCGGCGCTGGCGACCGCATTCGGTGCCGTCTCGCGCTTGACCCGCACGGCGAACAGGGTCTGGAACGCGACGGTGCCCATCTGACCCAGCAGCTCACGCAGATGGGTGCAGCCATGCACGCCGCCGATCCGCTCGTTCGCCGCTTTCAGGAAACCCGGGCCGACCTTGAGCCCGGCAAGCCGGGCAAAGTTCGGCGCCGCGGTCGGGCAAATCGCATAAGGGCCATACTCCGTCACCGCCTCGAACGCCGTGATCACCATCTCGGCATTCAGCGTCATCCGCGCCAGCATGCGATGCAACGGCACGCCCGGCTCGATCTGGCCGCGGTCGGAGTTGCTGAACGCATACGTCTTGGTGTCCGTCAGCCGCGCTTCGATATCGAACAGCCCGTCCGCACGGCGATAGCCGCGCAGCTCGATATCGCGCAGGTGCAGCGGCTCTCGCGGCACGGGTTCGCTCAGCGGCATCGGTCCCTCCATTCGCTGCAGTGCAACATAAGGCGGAGCCAAGCGTATCGCTAGACAAACCGCGCCAGCCGCACGGCAGTGTGCCCGCGGCTGGGCCGCAGGCTCGGCATCACCAGCAGGCAGTCGTCGTGCGGCGTGCGGATTTCCGCCGTGCCGTCCACCGCGATCAGGGTGTTGCGCCGTGGGATCACCTCGCCGCCGCGATAGGGCTGCACGAAGGCGAAGCCGGCGGTGGCGGCGGTGATGGTCATCGTGACCTCGGCGCAGCGCGGGTGCGGCGCTGGCGTGGGGCCGTCCGCGAGGCCGGTGTGACGCAGCAGGCCGGCGACGCATTCGGCCGTCACCTCGACCGCCGCCGGCTGCCAGTGCTGCCCGGCCTCCACCAGCACCGCCGCCGCCGATCGGCCCGGCGCCGTGAAATGCGGATAGTCGATCAGCCTCGGACCGGTGACGTGGCCCTTATCCGCCACGACCAGCCCGGGGATGCCCAGCGCCGCCGCGAGATCGCGCCCTTGCAAGGTGGGTCCGCTCAGGATCAGCGGCTCCGAGGGCCAGAGCATGGTGTGCAGGTCCAGCAGCATGTCGACGCTGTCGATCAATGGCCGCAGCTCGCGGGCACGGTCGAGCTCGGCGCTTCGCCGTGGGCTGTCGAGCACGGCCGGGTCCCAAAGGCGGTTCATGTCCTCGTCCAGGAAGCGGGACGCGGTGGGCTGGGCGGGGTCGAACCGGGAGAACGCGGCGATGTTGGCGAAGCCGAGCGTCAACTGGCCCCGCCCCGGTTCGACGCCCCCGCGCAGCAGCCGGTCCAGCACGACGGCGCCGGCGATCTCGTTGCCATGCAGCACCGCGACCACCGCGACGTGCGGGCCGGGTTTGCCGGACCGGAACGTCGTGAACCCGCGCACCCCAGTGTTCCCAGGCAGCCACGGCGACAGGTCCGGGGGCGTGACGTCGACGGCGAAATGCGGGATGCCGCTCTGGCCCGCAGACATCGCCGGGGTCAGGCCGCCCGCCGAACTGTAGAACGCGCCGGCATGGGAGGATGCGGAGGGACGGGCATCGGAGCACTCTATACGGCCTGCGGCACTCGGCAACGGGGTGTGCGCGTTGGCGGCGGTCACGCCTGTGCTGGCGGCGTCGGAGCGGCCTGCTATAACCGGAGCCGGGCCGGAGGGGGCGCATGCAATTTCTAATGAGCGCGCTGGTCCTTGCGGCGATTCGAACCCCAATGAACGCCGCAGTCCTCGCACGGGACGAAATGCCCTCCCGTTTCATGGCCGCCGTCGCGCAATCGCGGCTGGCAGGGGCGGCGACGATCGCGCTGGCGGCGGTGGTCGCGCCGTGGATCGAGACCGACGAGCCGGCCACGACGCTGGTATGGATCACGTATGATCTATCGGTGATTACCAGCCCCGCGGACCATATAACCGTGATGGACGCCGGACGCATCATGGAAAAAGGCAGCGTGGACCAGGTGCTCGATCACCCGCTGCACCCCAATACTCGGGACCTGGTCGGCTCCGTGCCCAGCCGCAGCAAGCGGGGCGAGCAACTGCGCGGCATCTCCGGCATGACGCCCGGCGCGCTGAACCGGCCGGCCAGCTGCGCCTGCCACCTGAACGACCGCTGAGCGGGCAGCATCGCGACCGTGATGTCAGCAGCGTTCGACGCACCCGCCTTGCACCCGTTGCACCGCCTGTGGCGCGGCCTGCCCCAGGGGGCGCGGCGGCGGCTGTTCACCCAGGCGACGGCGCTGCTGGCGCCGCATCCGGACCAGCCGGCCCCGCCAGCCCGCGCCGGCATCGCGGTGGCGGGGGAACTCGACCGTGCATCGGGCCTGGGCGAGAGCGCGCGGTTGACGCTGCACGGCCTGGAGGCGCTGGGCGTGCCGGCCTGGCCCATGCGGCGCGGCGGGCCGTTGCCCCCGGACGGCGCGCCGCTTATTTTGCATGTGAATGCGCCGCAGGTGCCGGCCGCATTGCTGCGGCTCGGGCGCGCGGCGCTGCGGGGCCGCCGGGTGGTGGGCTACTGGGCTTGGGAGCTGCCGGTCGTGCCGGAGCTTTGGCGCGCCGGCCTCGCCTTCGTGCATGAGGTCTGGGCGCCGTCGCGTTTCACCGCAGTGGCGCTCGAACCGTTGCTGCCGGGCCGGATCCGCCTCGTGCCGCATCCCGTGGCGACGCATCCGCCGGCGCCCTCTGCCCTGGGCCGGGCTGATTTCGGCTTGCCGTCCGATGCGGTCATCACGCTCGTGGCCTTCAGCCTGGCCTCCAGCTTCGAACGCAAGAACCCGCTGGGCGCCATCGCCGCGCACCGTGCGGCGTTCGGGGACCGGGCGGACCGCCTGCTGCTGCTGCGTGTGACCAACCCGCACCATTTCCCCGCCGATTTCGCCCGCCTGCGTGCGGCGGCGGACCATCCGAACATCCGCATCGACACGCGCATCCTGCCGGCCGCCGACAACCACGCGCTCATGGCGGCCTGCGACATCGTGCTGTCGCTGCATCGCAGCGAGGGTTTCGGGCTGGTTCCGGCCGAGGCCATGCTGCTGGGCGTGCCGGTGGTCGCGACGGACTGGTCGGGCAACGTCG
>CAXTJW010000461.1:0-3319 GCA_964244305.1 uncultured Acetobacteraceae bacterium | reverse complement strand
CGCAGGCCCCGTCCACGGCGGCGGTCGAGGCCGTGCTCGCGCAATGGCAGCATGGTCCGACCCGGCCCAGCCTGGTCCCATCGCGGTTCGGCCATGGCCGCAGCCGCATCCGCTGGAACCTGCAGGCACCGGAGCCGCTGGTGAGCGTGATCGTTCCCACGCGGGACCGGCCGGAGCTGCTGGCGCAATGCGCCGAGGGCGTGCTTGCCCGCACCGACTACCCGGCCCTGCAGCTGATCATCGCCGACAACGACAGCCAGGAGCCGGAGACGCGGCGCTTGCTCGAACGGCTCGGCCGCGACCCGCGCGTGCGCGTGCTGCCGACGCCGGGCCCGTTCAACTACTCGGCCATCAACAACGCCGCTGCCGACGCGGCGGCCGGAGAAATCCTGGTGCTGCTGAACAACGACATCGACGTGCTCGATCCGGGCTGGCTGCGTGAGCTGGCGGGCCACGCGATGCGTCCGGATGTCGGCGCGGTCGGCGCGCGGCTGCTGTATGGCGATGGCAGGATCCAGCATGCCGGCGTCGTGCTGGGGGTCGGCGCGTTCGAGGGCGGCCCGGGCATCGCCGGGCATTTCGGCTTCCACGCGCCGTCGACGGACGAGGGCCATGGCGGGCAGTTCGTGCTGACGCGCGGGGTTTCGGCCGTGACCGGCGCCTGCCTGGCGCTGCGCCGGTCGGTGTTCCGGCGCGTGGGCGGTCTGGACGCGGTCGATCTGACGGTTGCGCTCAACGACGTCGACCTCTGTTTGCGCATCGGCGCGCTTGGTCTGCGCATCGTCTGGACGCCGTTCGCGGAGCTGCTGCATCTCGAGTCGGCCTCGCGCGGCTATGACCATGCGCCCGACGCCGCCGAGCGGTTTCGGCGTGAGTGCCGCACCCTGCGCGACCGCTGGGGCCCGGTGCTGGATGCCGACCCGTTCTACAATCCCGGTTTCTCCCGCGCCGACCACTCGTTTCAGTTCACGGCTCCGCCACCGGGAGAGTAGCCGGCCCGGCTATGCGTCCGCCTCAGGATCGAGGCTGCGGAAGATGTCGCGCACCGAGCTCTCGAAATCCCGATGCGCCCGCCAGCCCAGGTCGTTGTGGATCCGGCCGCAGTCCAGGACGATCCGCGGCACGTCGATGCTGCGGTCCGGCAGCCGGCGCAGCCGGATAGGACGGCCGCCGACTTCCTCGACGATGCGGATCACGTCCAGCACGGAGCGGCCGACGCCGGATCCGACATTCCAGGTCGCCGTCTCATGCAGCCTGTCATGGCACGCGGCGAGGATCGACTCGGCGACGTCGTCGGCGTCCAGGTAGTCGCGCATCTGATGCCCCTCGCCGAACAGCGGGAACTCGGACCGCGACGCGGCCGCGCGCGCGGCGATGGAGACGATGCCCTGGTTGCCGCTGCTCTGGAAGCGGCCGACGGGATTGGATACCCGCAGGATGCAGTACGGGCTCCCGGCCGTCCGTCCGGTGAAGCGCAGCGACTCCTCGATCATGAGATGGGCGAGGCCATAGCCGGAGATGGGGGCGCACGGTGCGGCCTCATTGACGCGGTCCTCGCTGGCCCGGCCATAGACGGTGCCGCCCGACGAGATATGCACGATCTTCAGCAGCGGGTTCGCCTCCGCGCAACGGCCGAACAGGGTGGCGACCGGCGCGACGCGTTCCGCCATCTCCCGCCAGGGCTCGGCGGCGTAGGTGCCTGGGACGGACCGGCTGGCGAGGTTGACCAGCGCCGAGGCGCGCCGGAGCAGGGCGTCGCCCTCATCGCCCTCGAACGAGTGGGCCAGCATGAAGCCTTCATGGGACGCCGCCGGTCCGCGCCGGGTGAAGTCGCGGGGCGAGACGATGGTGAAGGCTGCGCCGGCCGCAATCAGACGGCGGCGCAGATGCTGTCCCAGGAAGCCGCCGCCGCCGAGCACTATGATCATGAACTATGCTTAGGCGGCTGATTGCCTGGCGTGCATTGAGAACGGATGCGCCGATGCTGCAATCTAATCAGTCGGCTTATGGCGCCGACAACACGGCGAACGTCCGCATGGCGAAGTTTGACCGGGCTCGGCTTGGCCGGGAACAGCGGCTACTGGACGAAGTTCCACGACCAAATAGCCAGAACGATGGTTGCCAGCAACGGCATCAGCGCGAAAGCGACGCATGAGAAGTCCTTCCTTCAGGGAGATGCATGATGGCCGATCATATCAGAATGCATTACAGTTATATGCGATACGAAAATGATCTCCCGTGGTCCCAGCCTCGAATATTTAAACGTTTTCCGCAATGATACAATAGTTAATGCCGGCTTTCAGGTTGTCCGTTCGGCCGTATCCTGGCCCGTTCGTAACTACCAGGTTGGTAGGACCGTGTTTGGGATGGACAGCGCCGATAGCGTTCGTACGCCATCCTATGACGGCCTCCGGATCATGAGGAACAACAACAGCGAAGGCCCTGCTCCGATTGAACTACCTTACTCCCGAGATGCATTCTGTCGGCTTTTCCGTTAAGGGCCAGCCGCAAGCAGCCAATCAAATGCGACTTCGTGGACGATCATGGCCGGGATCAGATGCGTCAGCCGGCTGCAAGGATTGGCCGGCGCTCGTTGTGGCTAGGCGAGCGGCAAACTGCCGCCCCATACGCATTCCCGGAACCTCGATCAGGGCATAGCCGATCGTCGATAGCGCGAGCGTAACCCCCAGCGTCAACGCCGCGCAGGCGCCAAAGCTGGCAGTAGATGACAACTCCTGGCGCTGGATCAATCGATAGACCGGGATCAGGGAATACACGACGAACGGGTGCAACAAGTAAAGCGAGTAGCTGACCCGCCCCATGTATAGGGTGACCCGGTTAACGAGGAGGCCGCTAGGATAGATCGCCAATCCCAATACGGCCGTCCCGTATATCATTCCCTGCCAGTAGTAAATATCATGAAATGGCGCTGCACCTATTATGCCATGGATCAACAAAAAATAAAAATAGGCAGCGCTCAGCAATAACGCACCACCCAGTTGCCATGATGGAGCATTGAACTCGATGAAGCGCTCGAATACGCGATAGGCCAGTATGCCAAACATGAATATCGGCATGTGCCGAAGTACGCCGTATTTGGACTGTGAATCTATTAGGGCCTGCGGCAACGTTGTCCAGCGCAGAACCTCGGGCCATGCCGCCGCAGCAAACAGCAACGCCGCCGCCAACATGGCCGCCGCGGCCACTGTCTTGGCGCGGGTGGCTAAGAACGGAAAGACCGCGTAAAACAGCACCTCGACACCAATCGTCCACGATGCCCACGCGATGCCGGTTTCCTGTCCGGGCCACAGGTTGAATA
>CAXTJW010000460.1:0-3328 GCA_964244305.1 uncultured Acetobacteraceae bacterium | reverse complement strand
GGGTGCACTGGCCGCAGCTCTCGTCCTCGAAGAAGCGCATCAGGTTGAGCGCCACCCCGCGCACGTCGTCCTGTTGCGAGAACACGACGACGGCCGCCGAGCCGATGAAACAGCCGTATTTCTCCAGCGTGCCGAAATCGAGCGGGATGTCGGACATGGACGCCGGCAGGATTCCGCCCGAAGCGCCGCCGGGCAGGTATGCGGAGAACGTCTGCCCGTCCGCCATGCCGCCGCAGTATTCGTCGATCAATTCCTGCACGGTGATCCCGGACGGCGCCAGCTTGACGCCGGGCTGCTTGACCCGGCCGGACACCGAGTAGCTGCGCAGGCCCACGCGACCGTTGCGGCCCTGGCTGGTCCACCACGCCGCGCCCTTCTCCAGCAGCTCGCGTATCCAGAACACGGTCTCGACGTTGTTGATCAGCGTCGGGCGGCCGAATAGCCCGACCTGATAGGGGAACGGCGGCTTGTGCCGCGGCAGGCCGCGCTTGCCCTCGATGCTTTCGAGCATCGAACTCTCCTCGCCGCAAATATACGCCCCGGCGCCGCGCCGCATGTGGATGCGCGGCCCACCGGGCGGCAGCCGGGCGATCTCGCGCGTCAGGATCTCGCGCGCGACCGGATACTCGTCGCGGAGATAGATATAGACGTCCGCAGCCTCGACCACGTGCGCGCCGATCAGCATGCCCTCGAAAAAGCGGTGCGGGTCGCTGTTGAGATAGTGGCGGTCCTTAAAGGTTCCGGGCTCGCCCTCGTCGCCGTTGATCGCCATGAGGCGCGGGCCAGGCTCGCTGCGAACGGAGCGCCACTTGCGCCCGGCCGGGAAGCCGGCGCCGCCCAGGCCGCGCAGTCCGCTGCCGTCCAGCATCTCCAGCACCGCGTCGCTGGTCAGCGTGCCCGCACGAAGCTGGTTCAGCAACGCATAGCCGCCGCCGGCGACATAGGCATCGTAGTCCGGATAATCCGGCATATGAGGATGCGTGTCGTCCTGCGCGATCGCCTCCAGCACCGTGGCGGTGGTGGCATGATGCAGGAAATGGTGGCCGACCTCGGCGACCGGCGCCTGGTCGCACAGGCCGACGCATGGCGCACGCACAATGCGCGCCGGTCCGCCCAGGCTGCCGGCTTCCTCATGCGCGCGAAGCTCGGCGAACAGCGTCTCGGCGCCGTGCATGGCGCAGGTCACGGTGTCGCACACGCGGACCACCAGCGGCGCGAGCGGGGCGTCGCCTTCCTTCACAACGTCGAAATGCGCATAGAACGTTGCCGTCTCGAACACTTCCGCGTAGGCCAGGCGCATCTCGTCGGCGAGCGCCGCCAGGTGGGCGGCCGAGATTTGATGGTAGGTGTCCTGGACCAAATGGAGATATTCGATCAGGAACTCCCGCTCCCGCGGCCGGTCCCCGAGCAGCTCCGCCACCTCGAACTTGGCCTTCGGCTGCACCTCGCGGCCCTTCGGCAAAGCGGACGCCCGGCGGCGTCCAGCGCCTGGGTGCTCGAAACGTACAACCGTCCCGTGTGGTGCTTCGGCCATCGATGTCTCCCAGCGTGCCCGGCATCTGGGCACCCGACCCGTGCATCGTGCCAGCCCGACTTACCGCTGTCATATGACCGCGAAAATGCATGACGCCAAGGGTGCGCTGTTGAACATCCAAGGGAACTCGGCCGATGACATTTCCGAAAGCGACCGTTAATTACCCGTATGGCAAAATCACCTTTGATTAACGTTAATCGAACGAGCCTCTCATGCGGGTAATCGGCCTTGCGGGCTGGAGCGGCGCGGGCAAGACGACGCTACTGCGCAAATTGATCCCGATCCTCGTCGGCCAGGGGCTGCGCGTCTCGACCCTCAAGCACGCGCATCACGACTTCGACGTGGACCAGCCCGGCAAGGACTCCTGGGTGCACCGCCAATCCGGCGCGCAGGAGGTGCTGGTCGCGTCGGCCAACCGCTGGGCGCTGATGCACGAGCTGCGCGGCGACACCGAACCGGAGCTCGCCGACCTGCTCGGCAAGCTGAGCCCGGTCGACCTCGTGCTGGTCGAGGGCTTCAAACGCGGCGGTCATCCGAAGCTCGAGGTGTTCCGCACGCTGAACAACAAGCCGCCGCTGTATGTCGACGACCCATCCGTGGTTGCCGTGGCGTCCGATGCGCCGATGCCGGATTTCGCGCCGCCCTGGCTGCATCTCGACGATATCCCGGCCATCGCGGCGGCGGTGCAGGTGCACGCCGTCCAGGTCGGCTGATGGCGCAGCTCTCCGACGACTGCTTTGCGTTCGGCGGCGCGTTGCTGGGCTTGGATGCGGCGCGGGCGATGATCATGGCCCAGGTCAGGCCGGTCGACGGCACGGAACGCGTGGAACTGCACGAGGCCGACGGGCGCGTGCTGGCCGCGGATGTGACGGCGCAGGTGGACCTGCCGCCGTTCGACAACTCGGCGGTGGATGGCTACGCCGTGCGCTTGGCGGGATTGGAGGGTGGCGGCCGCCTGCCGGTCGTGGGCCGGCTCGCCGCCGGTGCGCCGGCGCAGCCCTTGGCCGAGGGCACCGCCCAGCGCATCTTCACCGGCGCCGCTCTGCCACCCGGCGCCGATACGGTGTTCATGCAAGAGGACGTGCGGCTCGATGCGCTCCATGTACAGCTTCCGCCGGGTCTGCGGCGCGGCGCCAACACGCGGCCGCGTGGCGAGGATATTGCAAAGGGCGCCATGGCTCTACGCGCCGGTCTGCGCCTGCGGCCGCAGGACTTGGCGCTGGCGGCGGCGCTGGGCGTCACCCGGCTGACGGTGCGCCGGGCCATCCGCGTGGCGCTGTTCTCGACGGGTAACGAGCTGGTCGAACCCGGGCAGCCCGTCGGCCCGGCGCAGCGCTTCGACAGCAACCGGGTGCTGCTGGCCGCCATGGCGCGCCGGGCTGGGGCGCAGGTGACGGACCTGGGCATCCTGCCGGACAAGCTGGACACCATCATTGGGGCGCTGCGGGCAGCGGCGGTCGGCCACGACCTGATCTTGACCTCCGGCGGCGTATCGGCCGGGGAGGAGGACCACGTCCGGTCCGCGGTCGAGGCTACCGGGCGCATGGCGTTCTGGCGTCTGGCGATAAAGCCGGGGCGTCCGGTGGCGATGGGCGTCGTGGACGGAACGCCGTTCATGGGGCTGCCGGGCAACCCAGTGGCGGCTTTCGTCACCTTTGCGCAGGTCGCCCGGCCGTTGATTGCGGCACTGGCGGGAAGCGAGGCGTCCACGCCGCCGACGTTGCTGGTCCCGGCCGCCTTTGCCTATCGGAAGAAAGCCGGGCGGCGCGAGTATGTCCGCGTCCGGCTGCGACC
>CAXTJW010000459.1:0-3340 GCA_964244305.1 uncultured Acetobacteraceae bacterium | reverse complement strand
GGAGCCCGACGACAACAAGACGCTGTCGTCGCCGATCAACGAGCTCGAGACCCGGCTGTTCAACAACCGCAAGGTGCTCGTGTTCGGCGCCATCAATGACAAGGTCGCGCGGGACGTCACCGGGCGCCTCCTGGCCTTGGCGAGCGACTCCGACAAGCCGATCGACGTCTACGTGAACTCGCCCGGCGGCCACGTCGAGAGCGGCGACACCATCCACGACATGATCCGCTTCGTCGACACCGTCGCCCCGGTCCGCGTGATCGGCACCGGCTGGGTCGCCAGCGCCGGTGCGCTCATTTTCCTGGCCGGCGCGAAGGAGCGGCGGCTGTGCCTGCCGAACACGCGCTTCCTGCTGCATCAGCCGATGGGCGGCGTGCGCGGCCCGGCCACCGACATCGACATCGAGGCGCGCGAGATCATCAAGATGCGCGAGCGGATCAACCGCATCATCGCGCACGAGACCGGGCAGACCATGGAGCGGGTGGTGCGCGACACCGACCGCAACTACTGGATGAGCGCCGAGGAGGCGATCGCCTACGGCATGGTCGACCGCATCATCACGAGCATGGCGGACCGCTGAGGTTTTGCTCCGGCCGGAACCGTCAAGGGTCCGGCCGGGTCAAGGCAACTTCGGTGCGGTCCCATCCGCCGTTGGGGATGCCGAAGCGCAGCCAATCCGGCTGTGTGTCGAAACGGCGCACGAAGATACCGGCGCGGCCGAGTCGCTCGAACATGGCGCTGGCGTCCGGCGAATGCGCCAGGCGATAGAGCAGCGTTCCTCCGACGATCCGTAAGCCTGCCCTCGCGAGCAAGGCATCCAGCCGGGGAACGTCGCAAGCGAGGCGCGTTTTCGTGGTCGTTAGCCATTCGGTATCTGCCAGCGCCGCCGAGCCGATCTCGACTGCGGCGCCGCTCACCGCCCAGGGCCCGAGCGCCGTCCGGATCGCCTGCGCCATCACCGGCGCCGCGATCGCGAAGCCAAGCCGCACCCCCGCCAAACCATAGGTTTTCCCAAACGACCGCAGCACGACCGCATTGAGCGGCAGGGTCGGCGCTAGGCTCAATCCGGGGTCCTCCAGATCGGCAAACGCCTCGTCCACCACAAGCAGCCCGAGCCGCCCCGCCAACTGCGCCAGATCGACACCGCGGAAGCGCTGCCCATCGGGGTTGTTGGGATTGCACAACACCAACGCGGTGGCCGCGCCAACGGCCTGGATGCCGTCGACCACCCGCACCGTGCTGCCCGCCGCCATCCAAGCCGCCGCATGTTCCGCATAGGTCGGACCGACGATGGCGACGTGCTCGTGCCGGAACAGCCGTGGCAAAAGGCTGATCAAAATCTGCGTGCCCGGCGTCGCCACGACCATCCCGGCATCCGCCACGCCATACGCCCGGGCCGCCACCGCCTCCAGCCTTTGCACGTCCTCCGGCTCCGGCAGCCGCTCGAACGCGGCCGGCGACACGGCCGGCACCGGGTAGGGCAGGGCGTTGATCCCGGTCGAGAGGTCGATCCACGGCTCCGGCGCGCCCGGGAACCGCGCCCGCGCCGCAATCAGCCCGCCGCCGTGCGCAATCGCCAGATCCCGGTCCGCCATGATAGCTCCTGCGCGATGCTCACCCTATTCCACCCGGGCCTGATCGCCTGCGCCCTGGTGCTGGAGGTGGTTGCGGGATACCCCGAAGCTTGGGTCCGCGCCATCGGGCATCCCGTGATCTGGATCGGCGGGCTCATCACGCGGCTGGACCGTAGCTGGAATCGCGACACATCGCGCCCTGGCGTCAGACGCCGCCGCGGCGTTGCTGCCGTGTTGGTTCTGCTGATCGCGAGCGCCGGGTCGGCGGCGGCGCTGCAGGCGGCGCTCGTTGCCGTATTGCCCCCGGCGTTCGCATTCCTGCTGGCCGCCGCAGCCACCAGCACGCTGCTGGCGCAACGCAGCCTCTGGCGCTTCGTCGCCGCGGTCGGGCACGCGCTGCGCCAGGGCGGCCTGCCCGCGGGCCGCGTCGCCGTCGCCCACATCGTCGGCCGCAACCCGGCGACGCTGGACCAACCCGCCGTGCTGCGCGCCGCCATCGAGAGCCTGGCCGAGAACTTTGCCGACGGCGTCGTCGCCCCGGCGCTCTGGGGCGCGCTGCTCGGCCTGCCGGGGATCGCCGCCTACAAGGCCGTCAACACCGCCGACAGCATGATCGGGCACCTCACGCCGCGGCACCGCGAGTTCGGCTGGGCCGCGGCCCGGCTGGACGACGTCGTGAACCTGCCCGCTTCGCGCCTCGCGGCCATCTGGCTCATCCTGGCCGCGTGCCTGCATCCCGGCGCATCGGCCCGCGGCGCGCTGCGGGCGGTATGGCGCGACGCTGGGCGGCACCGCTCGCCGAACGCCGGCTGGCCCGAGGCCGCGATGGCCGGGGCGCTGGGCCTGCGACTCGCCGGGCCGCGCTGGTATGGCGACGTGCCGGTCGACGACGCCTGGATGGGCGATGGCCGCACCGATGCGGGCCTACGCGACCTCGACCGCGCGCTGGCGCTGTATCGCACGGCCTGCGCGCTGCAGGTCGCCGCGGCGTTGCTGCTTTGGGCCGTCACGCTGCGAGGCTGAGCAGCCGGTCCACGTCGATGTGCCGCTCCAAGTGTTGCGCCAGTTCGTCCAGCGCCTGTTCGACTGCTTCGTCGTGCCGGTGCGGCGACGGTGCCGCGCCCCAGCGCCGCAGCCACGCCCCGCGCTGCGCATCGTCGGCAAACAGGCCGTGCAGGTAGGTGCCCAGCACCAACCCATCCGGCGAGCTTGCGCCATCCGTGCGTCCATCGGCAAAGTGCAGCAACGGCCGGGCGGTCGCGGTTCCGGTGGTGCGGCCCATGTGCATCTCGTAGCCGCGAAAGCCGACCCCATCCGACGATCGGCCCGACGCCTGCGCCAGCCGCTTCTCCGGTCCCAGCACGGTCTCGACATCCAGCAGGCCGAGCCCGGCGACGCGGCCCGGCGGTCCCTCGATGCCCAGGGGATCGTCGATCCAGCGCCCCAGCATCTGGTAGCCGCCGCACAGCCCAAAGACCCGCCCGCCACGCCGTTGGTGCGCCAGCAGGTCGACGTCCCACCCCGTCGCCCGCAGGTCCGCGAGGTCGGCGACCGTCGCCTTCGAACCCGGCAGGATCACCAGGTCGCACACCGGCAGCGGCGTGCCGGGCGAGACCAGCGCCAGGTCCACGTCCGGCTCGGCGGCCAACGGGTCCAGGTCGTCGAAATTGGCGATGCGCGGCAAGACCATGACCGCGATCCGCAATTTCGCGCCGGGCCGGCGTTCGCCCTGCGCCAGGTCCGCCGCGTCCTCCGCCGGCAGCCGG
>CAXTJW010000458.1:0-3351 GCA_964244305.1 uncultured Acetobacteraceae bacterium | reverse complement strand
GACGCGGAGGCGGCGCTCGCGGCGGCGAACGGCACCGAATACGGCCTGGCCGCGTCGCTATGGACCAACAATCTTCGGGTCGGGCTCGACCTTGCGCACCGGCTCGAGGCCGGATTGGTGCAGATCAACCAGAACCTAGTGGTGCAGGCCAACCTGTCCTATGGCGGCGTGAAAAGCAGCGGCCTGGGCAAAGAGGCCAGCCTCGAGTCGATGCTGGAACATTTCATGCATAAAAAAACCATCATGGTAAACTACGGCTGATTGAATCGACGGCTGATCCAGCAGAGGACCGATGCCAAAAACCGACCAAACCATCCCGGCGAGCCTGCAGCCGAAGGCTACCGAATACGCCTTCGACCTCGATACGGCGCTGCGCACCATCGTGGCCCTCCGCGCGACCGTGCCGGAGGACGCCTTCACCGCCAACACCCTGGGCACCGAGCGGGCCGGCAGCGCCGTGCACATCCGGCCCGGCCTGTTCCTCACGATCGGCTATCTGATCACCGAGGCGGAAACGATATGGCTGTCCGCTGCCGATGGAGGCGCCGTCGCCGGCTATCCGATGGCGTACGACCAGGACACCGGCTTCGGGCTGGTGCAGGCGCTCGGCAAGCTCGATGTGCCGATCATGGAGTTGGGCGACAGCGACCGGGCGCGGGTCGGCGAACCGGTGATCTTTGCCGCCGCCGGTGGCCGCCGGCAGTGCGTGGCCGCCAAGGTCGCGGGCCGGCAGGAGTTCGCGGGCTACTGGGAATACCTGCTCGACGACGCCATCTTCACCGCGCCGTCGCACCCGTTCTGGGGCGGAGCCGGGCTGATTGGGCAGGATGGCAAGCTGCTGGGCATCGGCTCCCTGGTGCTGCAGCAGGGCCAGGGCGGCAAGCGGCAGGACATGAACATGGTCGTGCCGGTGCAGCTGCTGCGGCCGATCCTCGACGACCTGCTGTCCTTCGGTCGCGTCAACCGACCGGCACGGCCGTGGCTCGGGCTGTATGCGATGGAGGACGACGCCGCCCTGGTCGTCGGCGGCCTGGCGGAAAACGGTCCAGCCGACCAGGCCGGCGTTCGCACCGGGGACCGCATTCTGGCGGTCAATGGTGAGGACGTGCCGGACCTCGCGGGCCTGTGGCGGGCGGTCTGGGCATCCGGCCCGGCGGGAGCGACGGTGCAGGTCAGCCTCGGCCGCGGCAACCGGACGGCGGCCATCGCCGTGACCTCCGCCGACCGCGCCAGCCATCTGAAATCGCCGCGGCTGCATTAGGCACCGGGCGCCGCCGATGCGCAGAAGAACGCGTCGGCGGGCCCCGGCCTCCAGTATCCTGGGCCGCATCGGGCGGATCGCCAGCCGCTCGCTGGCGGTCGCGTTTGGACTTGCCGCCCTAGTCACGGCAATCCTGGCCGTCCTGTTCTGGCGGTCGCTGCCGCCATCCGGCATGCATCTGCAAATAGCCGGATTGGCGCAGCCCGTCGCGATCACCCTCGACCCCGACGGCATCCCGCGCATCGTGGCCGGGTCGGAGCCCGATGCCGCCGCAGCGCTCGGCTTCATGCATGCCCGCGACCGCATGTTCCAGATGGAGCTGATGCGCCGCGCCGCGTCCGGGCGGCTGTCCGAGATCGCCGGCAACGTGACCCTCAGGCTTGATCGCACCATGCGCGTGCTCGGGCTGCGGATGCGGGCGGAGGCCGACTATGCGACGCTGGATGCAACCACGCGCGGGGTGCTGGAGGCCTATGCGACCGGGGTGAACGCCTGGATCGCGGCGCGCGGCCGGTTCGCGGCGCCGGAGTTCATCCCGCTCGGCGCGCCGGAACCGTGGACGCCCGTCGACAGCCTGCTGTGGGGCAAGACGATGGGCCTCTATCTTTCGGGCAACTGGCGGTCCGAACTCGCCCGCGCGGCGCTGCAGGCCAAGCTGCCGCCCGGCCGCCTGCGAGAGCTATGGCCGCCGCAGGACGAAACCCCGCCACCGGATGCGCGCCTGCTGCCGAGCCAGGCGCTCGCGGGTACGCGCCTGGCGGACATCGTGCCGAACTTTCCCGAGCCGTTCACCTTGCCGGGTTCGGCCAGCAACGAATGGGCGGTGGACGGCACGAAGACCGTCACGGGCAAGCCCTTGCTGGCCGGGGACCCGCATCTCGCCTTCAGCCTGCCCGGGATTTGGTACCTGGCGCGGATCGAGACGCCCGGCGGCGTGCTGGCCGGCGCAACGGCGCCTGGTCTGCCGTTCCTGGTGATGGGGCATAACGGCCACATTGCCTGGACCTTCACCACCACCGGCGCCGACACGCAGGACGTGTTCGTCGAGACGGCCCTGCCCGACGGGACCTATCAGACGCCGGACGGCCCGCAGCCGTTCACGCAACGCGAGGAGCGCATCCACATACGCGGCGCCCCCGACGAGCTGCTGCGAGTGCGGGAGACGCGGCATGGCCCGGTGCTGAGCGACCTCGACGAGCCGGGCGGCCCGGTTCTGGCCGTCGCCATGGCCAACCTTGCACCGGGCGACAGCGCCGCTGCCGGCCTGTTGGCGCTCAATCATGCGCCCGACGTCGAGGCGGCCGGGCTTGCCTCCGAGATGATCGCAGCGCCGGTGCAGAACCTGCTGGTGGCGGACCAGGCCGGCATCGCGCAGTTCACCACGGGCCGGGTGCCGATCCGCCGGGCCGGCGACGGGACGGTGCCGGTGGACGGCGCCGACGGTGCGCATGACTGGACCGGCCTTGCCGGCGGCAGTGCCCTGCCCCGCATCATCGGGCCTGCAAGCGGGCGGCTGGTGAATGCGAACGAACGCGTGGCCGGGGCGGATTTTCCGGTGTTCATGGGTGCCGATTGGTTCGGCGATTGGCGGGCGCGGCGCATACGGCAGCTGCTCGACTCGGCGAATTCGTATAGCGCGGACGGCTTCGCTGCGATGCAGGTCGACCCGGTCAGCAGCTTCGCCGTGCAGATCCTGCCGACGCTGCTGGCCGTACGGCCGCTCGACGACGCATCCCGCCGGGCGATCGCGCTGCTGTCCGGCTGGCACGGCGCCATGCAGTCCGACCTGCCGCAGCCGCTGATCTTCAACGCCTGGGTTCGACAGTTCGAGTTGACGCTGCTCGACGACGCTGGGGTGCCGGCGGCTGCGGCAGGGGCGCGCTACGACCTGGTCGCGCGGGCGCTGTCTCCGGCGGGCACCGCGTGGTGCGGCGGCGACTGCGGGCCGGTGCTGTCGCGGTCGCTGCAGGCCGCGATGGCCGGCGTCATCGCTGCGCAGGGCCCGTCGCCGGACGGCTGGCTTTGGGGCGGCGTCCACCGGGCTATATTTTCGCATCCGCTGCTGGGAGCGTTGCCCGTGCTCGGTTGGC
>CAXTJW010000457.1:0-3355 GCA_964244305.1 uncultured Acetobacteraceae bacterium | reverse complement strand
CGATCTTCGAGCGGCTGTGGAACGCCGACGTCATCGACCACGTGCAGATCACCGTCGCCGAGACGGTCGGCGTCGAGGGCCGCGGCGGATATTACGACCACTCCGGCGCACTGCGCGACATGGTGCAGAACCACCTGCTGCAGCTGCTATGCCTGCTGGCGATGGAGCAGCCGGTGTCGCTGCAGTCCGACGCGGTGCACGACGAGAAGTTGAAGGTGCTGCGCAGCCTGCGCTATCCGGAGGCTTATGAGATTCCTGCGCTGACGGTGCGCGGCCAGTACATCGCCGGGGCCGTGAACGGCAAGCCGGTGCCGGGCTACCTCGCCGACCTCGGCCACAACGAGAGCAGCATCGAGACCTTCGTCGCGATCAAGGCCGAGATCAACAGCCGGCGCTGGGCGGGCGTGCCGTTCTATCTGCGGACGGGCAAGCGAATGGCGCAGAAGGTGTCGGAGATCGTCGTGCAGTTCCGCAGCCTGCCGTTCTCGATCTTTCCCAAGGAGCACACGCTGGCGTCCAACAAGCTGATTATCCGGCTGCAGCCGGAGGAGGGCATGCGGCTCGAGATGATGACCAAGGAGCCCGGCCCCGGCGGCCTGCAGCTCCGCCCGACCGGGCTCGACATCAGCTACGAGAAGACCTTTGGCGGCCGTTTCCCCGATGCGTATGAGCGATTGCTGATGGACACGGTGCGCGGCAACTCGACTTTGTTCATGCGGCGGGACGAGGTGGAGGCGGCCTGGCAGTGGGTGACGCCGGTGATGGAATCCTGGGGCAGCCGGGTCGAGCGCCCGCGGCCGTATGCTGCGGGGAGTTGGGGACCGACGGCGGCCATCGCGCTGATCGAACGCGACGGCCGCACGTGGCATGAGGACCTTGGCGACGGGCAAGTTTGACCGCGAGCGCCCGGCCTCTCAGCGCATCGCCTTGCGGCGCTCCTGCAATAGCTGCTTCGCGCGGTATTCGCCCTGCCGCTCGAACATCCAGCCCGGATACTCCTGCGGCAATGCGCTCACCCGGTGGAGCGTGTCCAACTCCTGCTCCGTCAGTTCGACGCCCGCGGCGGCAATGTTGTCCTCAAGCTGGTCCAGGCGTTTTGCCCCCACGATCACGCTTGTGACCACCCGCTGGTGCAGCAGCCAGGCCAGCGCGATCTGCGCCACCGAGACCGACCGCTCCTCCGCCATCCGCCGCATGGCGTCGATGCAGTCATAGGCGCGCCCGCGGTCGACCGGCGGGAAGTCGAACGCGGCCCGGCGGCTGCCAGCCTCGCCGTCCTGGTTGCGCCCATACTTGCCGCTGAGCAGGCCGCCGGCCAGCGGGCTCCAGACCATCAATCCCACGGTTTCGCTGCGCAGCATCGGCACGATCTCGCGCTCCAGGTCGCGCCCGGCCACGCTGTAATACGCCTGCAGCGTCTCGAACCGCGCGAGGCCCGCCCGCTCGGCGATGCCGTTCGCCTTCATGATCTGCCAGGCCGCCCAGTTCGACACACCCACATAACGGACATGGCCGTGCTGCACGAGGGTATCGAGCGCATGCATCGTCTCCTCGATCGGCGTGGCCGGGTCGAAGCCGTGGATCTGATACAGGTCGACGTGGTCGAGCTGCAGCCGCTTCAGGCTGGCCTTCACGGCGTCGATGATGTGCACGCGCGAGTTGCCGCGAGAATTCGGCCCGGCGCCAGTCGGCCCGAACGTCTTGGTCGCAACGACGACGTCGTCGCGCGCGACCTTGAGGTTGCGCAGCGCCTGGCCGGTAATCTGCTCCGAGAGCCCCTCGGCATAGACGTCGGCAGTATCGAAGAAGTTGATGCCGGCGTCGATCGAGCGGCCGACCAGGCGCTCGGCGTCCTCCTGCTGCAGCGCGCCGATCTGCTTCCACATGCCCTCGCCGCCGCCGAAGGTCATGGTCCCCAGGCAAAGCTCCGAGACGAACAGCCCGGTTCGGCCGAGTTTATTGGTGCGCATCGTGATTACCCCCGTTGAGCCCTATCGGCTGCAGATGGCGGCCCGTAGCCGCCGCCGCCAGGCGTCTCGATGACGAAAGCGTCGCCCGGCCGCAGTTCGGCCTGGTCGGTGCCGGTCATCGCGTGCCGCGAGCCGTCGGCGCGTTCCACCCATTGGCGGCCGGCGGCGCCGGGCTCGCCGCCGTGCTGGCCGAATGGCGGCACGGTGCGGCGGCTCGCGACGACGACGACGGTCATGGGTTCCAGGAACCGGATGCGGCGGACACTGCCGTCCCCGCCCCGCTGTGCGCCCGCGCCGCCGGAGCCGCGGCGGATGGCGAAGGTCTCGAGCCGAACGGGATAGCGCAGTTCCAATACCTCGGGGTCGGTCATGCGCGTATTGGTCATGTGCGTCTGGATGGCCGACGCGCCGGGCTGATCGGGGCCTGCGCCCATGCCGCCGCAGATGGTCTCGTAATATTGCCGGGTCGCGTCGCCGAACAGCACGTTGTTCATGGTCGCCTGGCTGCAGGCGAGCGTGCCGAGCGCCCCGAACAGGGCGTTGCAGGTGGCCTGGCTGACCTCGGTGTTGCCGGCCACCACCGCGGCGCCCGGCGCGGGCGACAGGAACGTGCCCGGCGACAGCACGATGCGGATCGGCTTCAGGCAGCCATCGTTCAGTGGGATGTCCTCGCCGACCAGGCAGCGGAACACATACAGCACCACCGCGCGGGTGACGGCGGGCGGCGCGTTGAAGTTGCCGGCGCTCTGCGGACCCGTGCCGGTGAAATCCACCGTTGCCGTGCGCGCCTGCGGGTCGAGCGTGACCGCCACGCGCAACGGCGTGCCGTCGTCCATCGAGTAGTCGAACACGCCGTCGCCAACCGCGGGCGCAATGCGGACGATCGCCCGGCGCACGCCCTCCTCCGCGTTGTCCATCACGTGGCGCATGTAGGCCTCCACCGTGCCCCAGCCGTATTGGCCCACGACGCGGGCCAACTCCTGCACCCCGCGTTCGTTGGCGGCGACCTGCGCCTTGATGTCCGCCACGTTCACGTCCGGGCTGCGGGCCGGATAACGCGCGCCGGACAGCAGGGCGCGGAACTCGGTTTCGCGGAATGCGCCGGCGTCGACCAGCAGGAAATCGTCGATCACGACGCCCTCGTCCTCAAGGATGCGGGATTTGGGCGGCGTGCTGCCGGGCGTCGAGCCGCCGATATCGGCGTGGTGGCCGCGGCTGCCGACGAAGAAGCGGATGGCCGTGCCGGCCTCATCGAACACCGGGGTGATGACCGTGATATCAGGAAGATGCGTGCCGCCGTTGAACGGATTATTCAGCGCCACGACGTCGCCCGGCCGCAGCGATGCGCCGCGGCTGCGCAGCACCGTCTTCACGCTCTCGCCCAT
>CAXTJW010000456.1:0-3357 GCA_964244305.1 uncultured Acetobacteraceae bacterium | reverse complement strand
CGCTCGCGGCCGAGTCGATCCAGCGCGAGCCCGGCCTGTTTCGCACCCTGCTGCACGGCGGCGCCGGAGTCGGCGGGATCTACGACCTGTATCGCCGCAGCCGCGCACTCGTCGCCGGACGCCGATTCGACCCGCGGCATGAGCAGCGGGAATGAAGTCGTTGGCCGATCTCGCGCTGTTTCTGGCGTTGGGACCGCTGTTGCTCGGCCTGTGGAACCTGCGGCTTTATCGGATGCCGGCCCCGGCGCTCGGCCGGCCCAGCGTCTCCGTGCTGATCCCGGCCCGCAACGAGGAGGCCAACATCGGCGACGCCTGCGCGGCCGTGCTCGCCAGCGTTGGAGTGGATATCGAGCTGATCGTGCTCGACGACGCCTCGACCGACGGCACGCCGGCGATCCTGGCGGGGATCGGCGACCCGCGCCTGCGGGTGGCGACCGCGCCACCATTGCCGCCGGGCTGGTCGGGCAAGCAGCACGCCTGCCACGTGCTGGGCGGCCTGGCGCAGCACGACCTCATGGTGTTCGTCGATGCCGACGTGCGCCTGGGACCGGAGGCGTTGAGCCGCATGGCCGGCACCATGCAGCGGCACGATGTCGGCCTGGCAAGCGGGTTCCCGGCCCAGGTGACGATCACCTGGTCGGAGCAGCTGCTGATCCCGCTCATTCATTTCCTGCTGCTCGGATACCTGCCGATCGCGGCGATGCTGCGGTCGCCGGCGGTCGGACTCGGCGCGGGCTGCGGGCAGTTGTTCATCGTCCGGCGCGACGCCTATGTCCGCGCCGGCGGGCATGCGGCGATCCGGGCGTCGCTGCATGACGGGTTGACCCTGCCCCGCGCCTTCCGCCGCGCCGGCTCCATGACCCGGCTGTTCGACGCCAGCAGTTTCGCGCAATGCCGCATGTATGCCAACGCGGCGCAGGTGTGGGAGGGACTATGCAAGAACGCGACCGAGGGCATGGCAAAGCCGCGTGCGCTGCCGGTCTGGACCGTGATCCTGGGCGGCGGGCAGGTGATGCCGGCGGTGCTGATGCTGCTGGCGCCGGGCTGGACGGCCGGGTTGGCGCTGCTGGCGTCGGTTGGGTTCCGGCTGCTGCTGGCCGCACGGTTTCGCCAGCCCTGGGTCGCGGCAGTGCTGCATCCGCTGGGCGTTGCGGCGTTGCTGATCGTGCAATGGTGGTCGTTGGTCCGCGCCGCCCGCGGCCGGCCGGCCACCTGGCGCGGCCGCGCCTATACGGCGCAATAGCGGCGCTGGTTTTGTCGATGACGGGCACGGCGCAGGCGGCGAGGCTGGAGATCGTCGTCGCCAACGTCCGCAGCGGCAAGGGCCATGTCCGGGTCGCCGTGTGCACCGCCGACACGTTCCTGAAAGAAACCTGCCAACGGACTACCGAGGTCAAATCGGTGCCGGGCGAGGTCATGGTCACCCTCGACGTGCCGCCTGGAACCTGGGCCGTGCAGGCCTATCTGGATGAGGACAATATCAAGCGCATCCGCCGCAATTTCCTCGGCATTCCGACGACGGGCCTGGGTTTCAGCAACGACGCGCCGTTCCGGTTCGGGCCGCCGACGTTCGCCGACGCCGCCTTCCGCCTTGAGCCCGGCGGCACCCGAATCCGCCTCACGCTACGATATTTTTAGGAGCTTCGCATGGGACTCCCGCTGCCGTCCGACCCGCCGCCCTATTTCGACGCGCATCTGTTCGTCTGCACCAACCGCCGCCCGGACGGGCATAAGCGCGGCTCCTGCGCGGCAGGCGGGTCGGAGCGGCTGCGCGACTACATGAAGGCGCGGGCGAAGGAGCTCGGCATCGACAACATCCGGGTGAACAGCGCGGGCTGCCTTGACCGCTGCGAGCTGGGACCCTGCCTCGTGATCTACCCCGAAGGCGTGTGGTATCGGATCGACAGCCCCGCCGACGTGGACGCCGTGCTGCAGGCGCATGTGGTCGAGGGTGGCCGTGCTACGGCGTTGCTGCTTCCGCCGGGCTGAGCCGAGCGAGCACCAGGGCCGGGTCCATCCCCTCGGGGATCGCCATCATGGCGGCGGGTTGGGCGGAGGTGACGGCGGTGACGGCACGCTTCGGGCAAAGGCCCAGGCATCCGACCTCGACGACGCGTAGCTCGCGGCGTCGCCCGGATTCCTTAAGCGCACCCTTCAGCGCCTGCGCCAGGTCAAGCTTGCGTTTCTTGCCGAAGCCGCCGTGCAGCTTGCGGCTGCATTTGCCGCAGACCATCGCGACGTTGCGCCAGGGGGCCGGTAGGGTTCGGATCGTGTCATCAATAGTCATTGCTGCCAAATAGCGCTGCGCCCGGTCGCTTTCCAGGCTTGCGCGATCCGTTGTCTCACCCCATTGTAGCATCTCAACTTGATGAAAGGAGGTGATCCAGTGTCTCATTGTTTGACCCTACAGTCGCACCCCGTGACCTGGACGCCGGTCCTGACCCTTTGGGTCTCGGCCGGCTAAGCACCAACGTCCGGCGGCTGCGGCTGTCGAACAATGTGAAGGCTCCGGGCTCGTCCCGGGGCCTTCTGTGTTTCTGGCGGCGTTTTTGCCGGGGCGCGGCTACTCCTTCTCGACCCCCTCCAAATCCAGCAATGCGTCGGCCTGGACCTGCTCCAGCGCCTCGATCCCGCGGAGTCGGCGGCCGACGGCGCGGGTGCGGCGGCGGGCGGCGTCGATCGTGTTGCTGAATGTGCCGGCCTGCTTCGCCAGGCGGTCAAGCACCTCGTCCATGCGCCCCATCTCGGTCCGCGTCGCCCCCAGCAGCCGCTGGATCTCGTCGGCCTTCTGCTCCAGCGACAAGGTCAGCACGCCGAGCTGGATGGTGCGCAGCAGCGCCGGCGCGAGGCTCGGCCCCATGACCAATACGCGATGCTCGCGGTTCAGCCCCTCGATCAGCCCCGGCATCCGCGCCGCCTCGACATAAAGTCCGTCCGTCGGCAGGTACATCACCGCGTAATCGACGGTGACCGGCGGGTTGATGTACTTTGTGCTGATGGTCTTCGCCTCCAGCCGCAGCCGGGTCTCCAGCCGACGCCGCGCCACACGCTCGCCCTCGGCGTCGCCGGCCTCGGCCGCCAGCAGCAGGCGATCATAGTCTTCGGCCGGGAACTTCGCGTCGATCGCCAGCAGCGGCCGGACCTCGCCGCGGATTGGCATGACGACCGCGAACTCCACGATGTCGTCGCTATCCTCGCGCAGCTTGCGGTTCGCTTGCCACGCGCCTGCCGGCAAAACGTCCTCCAGTAACGCGCGAAGCTGCAGCTCGCCCCAGGCGCCACGTGTTTTTACATTGGTGAAGATGCGCTTCAGGTCGCCGATCTGCGCGGTCATGGCCTGCACGTCGCCCATGGCCC
>CAXTJW010000455.1:0-3360 GCA_964244305.1 uncultured Acetobacteraceae bacterium | reverse complement strand
TCAACGTGACGTCGCCGACCGGACTGCAGGAGATCGCGCGGTTCGACGGGATCGATCTGGCGGCGGCAATTTGGGACAGCATCGAGGCGAAGGTGGCGGCTTCGGCCGTTAAAGGTCCAGCGGCGTGAGGTCCAGCCCTTCGTAGAGTTCGGCCATGGGGATTTCGACGTCGATTTCGGGCATCGAGAGCACTCCCGCAGCGTTCACCAGCTTTATGTTCCAGTTTGTGCCGACCCTTGTGATGACGGTGGCAAGCGCTTGGTCCTGTTCTAATAGAATATAATGCTGTACCGACGGGAGTGACTGATATTCGACAAGCTTCGTTGTGCGATCCGTCTTTGCGGTGCTTTCCGAGAGGATTTCAAAAATCACGACGGGTTCAGCCGCGATCGTAGCATTAGGTGCAACTCGTGTGCAGGATACGAATGCATCGGGGTAGCGATATTTCGAGCCGATTTCGACTTTGACCTCTGGACCGCGCGGATAGCAGCGCCGCCCACGTAACCGATTGTTAAGCGCTGTTATTAAGTTGCCTTGGATCGCCGCGTGGGCATCCGTTACGCCCGTCATCGCAACGGGCTGAACACCATCGAATTCCCATTTCAACTCCTGCTTGGCTTCCCAGGCGAGGAACTCGGCGGCGGTCATCGGCTTGTGCTGCAGTTGGCTCATCGGCGATGACTCCCAGGCGTCGATTTATAGTAACCCATCCACGCGCCGCACGCGTCCTATTTCCCCGGCCGCACCCGGCGCAGCAGCAGCCGCACCGAACCCGGGTTCGCCGCATGCGGATGCGCCGCCGCCAGCACCAAGGGTCGTAGTTCCGGCCGGTTGAGCCACAGCGGGAACTCGCGCCGGATCACCCCGCCGTTCTCCCCGCTGCCGCGCCCGGTGATCACCTCGACGCAGCGCAGCCGTTCGGCGTGGGCGCTGCCCAAAAATTCCTGCAACGCAAAGAACGCCCGCTGCGCCGTGCGGCCGTGCAGGTCGAGGGTCCGGGTGGGCGGCAGCTTACCGGCGCGAAAGCGGTTCCAAGTTGCCTTGTCGACGCCGGGCGGATGATCGCCGATCGCCACCGACGATAAGCGCTGCACGGTCGGCAAGGACACCCGCGGCACGGACGGCTGCGATGGCTGCGATGGCTGCGGCACCAGCGCCGGCTCGGGCGGCGCGTCCGGCACCGCAACGCCCAACAAAGGGGAGACATTGCGGACATACAGCGCCCAGGTGGCGCGGTCGTGCTCGGATAAAGCCGTGCGGCGCGAGATGCGCATCTAGGCGGCGCGGGCGGCCGGGTCGTCCTCAATCAGCACCACATGTAGGCGGCGCGGCCCATGCGCGCCAAGCTCCAGCGTCTGCTCGATATCGGCCGAGCGCGACGGCCCCGTCACGAACATCACGTTGCGCGGCATGAAGCCATCCGTGAGCGCGTCGCGGCGCTCGGCGCGCAACAGGTCCCACGCATCCTCGTAGGCGCCCACGACCCGGCTGCTGCGCAGCACCACGATGGCCGTGTCCGCCAACAGGTTCAACGTCGTCGGACGCTCCGGCGCGCTGGGCAGCATCAATGTGCCGGTCTCGGCGACGCCGGCAAACCCGTGCTGCAGGCTCACCAAATCCGTCGCCTCCGCCCGGCCCTCGCGGACCAGCAGCAGCGGACGGCTGGACCACGGAATGGCGCGCAGCTCCGGATGCGGCGCCATGACGAAGCTCGACGGCAGGTTCTGCCCGGCCAGGTAGCTCGCGACCGCCTCCGGGACCTCGCCGCTGTCCGGCACGCGGGTGACGGTGCCGAACTCCTTTTCGATGTTGCGGACCATGAGCGCGATCTGGTCGGGGCGCGGAACCTGGCTGCGCGAGGGAATCAGATGTCGCGGCGGATGCGCCATGCGCTCGCGCAGCATCGCCGCCTGATCGCCCGGCAGCGGCCCGCGTTTCAGCCCGCGTCGGATCGCGCCGAGGATCGCCTCCTTGGTCACTTGGTCGACCGCTCCGCGGCGGGGTCCGACCGCTGCTCGCGGGCGTAGCGGGCGAAGAACGTGTCCCCCTCAGGCGCTGGCAGATCCCGCCCGGCCGTCCAACCGCTCGCGAGCGGCAAGCTGGCGAACCGTCCACGGCGACGGCCCATCAAACCCAATGCCGCCGCACCCACCCGCGTCGCCATGCGATACAGCGCCGGCCGACGGGCGAAATACGCCCACAATGCCAGATTGGTGCGGATACCGCCGGGCTGCAGATGCCGTTCGAACTCGCGTTCCCGCCAATGCCGCATCATCTTGGGCAGCGGGATTTTCACCGGGCACACGCTCTCGCACTTGCCGCAGAACGTGCTGGCGTTCGGCAGGTGCCCGGCCTTGTCGACGCCGATCAGGCTCGGCGTCAGCACGCTGCCCATCGGCCCCGGATACACCCAGCCATACGCGTGGCCTCCCACCGCGCCATAGACCGGGCAATGGTTCATGCAGGCGGCGCAGCGGATGCAGCGCAGCATGTCCTGGAACTCGGTCCCCATCATCGCCGACCGCCCGGCGTCGACGATGACGACGTGATACTCCTCCGGCCCATCCAAGTCGCCGGGCCGCCTCCCGCCGGTGCTGAACGTCGTGTAAACCGAAAAATCCTGGCCCGTCGCCGAGCGCGCCAGGATGCGCAACAGGCTCGTCGCGTCCTCGAGCGTCGGCACCACCTTCTCGATGCTGGCCAGCGCGATGTGCACGCGGGGCAAGGTCTGCGTCAGGTCGCCGTTGCCCTCGTTGGTCACGATGACGCTGCTGCCGGTCTCGGCGATCAGGAAATTGGCCCCGGTGATGCCGACGTCGGCGGCCAGGAACTTCTCCCTAAGCTTGCCGCGCGCCTCGGTCAGGATATCGCGCCGCTCGGCGAACACGCGGTCCACCGGCAGGTCGGTGTGCGACAGGCGGAACTGCGCCTCCCAGTCCTCGCGGTTCAGGTGGAACGCCGGCGCGATGATATGGCTCGGCGTCTCGTTCCGGAGCTGGATGATGTATTCGCCGAGATCGGTCTCGATCGGCGCGATGCCGTTCGCCTCGAGGTGGGCGTTGATGCCCAGCTCCTCCGAGATCATCGACTTGCCCTTCGTCACCGTGCGGGCGCCGGCCTTGCGGCAGATCTCCAGCACGGCCGCGCGGGCGTCGTCGGCGGTGCTGCACCAATGCACATGGCCGCCCGCCCGCTGCACGTTGGCCTCGAACGTCTCCAGATAGAAGTCGAGGTTGGCCAACGCGTGGTTCTTGATGTCGCGGCCGATGTCGCGCAGGCGCTCGAACTCCGGCAGGTTGGCGACGGCGGCGCTGCGCCGGGCCATGAACTGCGGCTTGCTGAACGCCAGCGCCTTCTGCA
>CAXTJW010000454.1:0-3382 GCA_964244305.1 uncultured Acetobacteraceae bacterium | reverse complement strand
GCATATATCTCCATGACACCGAGCCAGCCATCTCCGCCAGCGGCACCGGCGCCGCAACCCGCAGCGTGGTCTGTTCGCCGGATACGGCCTCGAGCCACGCTCCCTGCCCTGTCACGGCCACCGCCGTATCGTCGCCCACCGGATCGTGGATCACCGCAGCCACCACGGCGCCCCGGCACACCACCGCCACCATGGTGCCGAACAACGGCAGCCCGGCGCAGAAATTGGCTGTGCCGTCGATCGGGTCCACCACGAAGCAAAGTTCCGCGCCGCCAATTGCGCCCAGCAGCCCAGGGTCGCGCGACGCAGCCTCCTCGCCCACCACCACGCAGCCGGAAAACAGCCGGCGGAGCCCGGTCGTGAGCCTGGCCTCCGCCTGCTCGTCGGCGATGGTCACGAGATCGAGCGGCCCAGACTTGGCCTGCACGTCGTCCGGCGCCAGCTTGCGGAAACGCGGCATGATTTCGGTCCGCGCCACGGCTCGGACCAACTGCACGACCTCATGCGCGACTTCGGCCGGGTCGAACGCAGTCACGCTCAAGCGCCGCGCTCGAACCGCGCCCGGTCGGCTGGCAGCATGCGGACGACCATATGCACGCCGTCATCGCCGTCGCGGCGCTCCATCACCTCGCCGTGCTGATAGAGCCATGCCACCCGCGCGCCGTCCGACGCCGGAAGCAGATAGTCCGTGACCTCCATCCCTGCCGAGATGCGGCCGTCGATCGCATCGGACAGCGCCGCCAGGCCCGCTCCGGTGATGGCGGACACCGCAATACAGCCTTCCCGCGCCGGAACCGCATCCGGCCCGCCCATAAGGTCCGCCTTGTTCAGCACCTCGATCGTGCGCGACGGCCAGTCCACGTCCATCGCGCCGTCCTTCACCATGCCGTCGAGCACCTGCACGACATCCGACCGCTGCGCCGCGCTGTCCGGATGCGCCACGTCGCGCACATGCAGGATGATGTCGGCCTCGCTGACTTCCTCCAGGGTCGCCCGGAATGCCGCTACCAGCTCGGTCGGCAAATCGCTGATGAACCCCACCGTGTCCGACAGGATCGCCCGGCGATGCGACGGCAACTGCATCCCGCGCATCGTCGGGTCGAGCGTCGCGAACAGCTGGTCCTGCGCATGCACCTCGGCGCCGGTCAGCGCATTGAACAGCGTGCTCTTGCCCGCGTTGGTATATCCGACCAGCGCGACGATGGGGTAGGGCACGCGCTGCCGGGCGCTGCGATGCAGACCGCGGGTGCGCCGCACCTGCTCCAGGTCTTTCTTGACCCGTACGATCCGGTCGCCGATCAGCCGCCGGTCGGCTTCGATCTGCGTCTCGCCGGGACCGCCGAGGAAGCCGAAGCCGCCGCGCTGCCGTTCCAAGTGCGTCCAGGACCGCACGAGCCGGCTCCGCTGGTATTCGAGGTGCGCCAGCTCGACCTGCATTGCGCCCTCCTTGGTGCGGGCGCGCTCGCCGAAGATGTCCAGGATCAGCCCGGTCCGGTCGATGACCTTGCAATTCCAGGCCCGCTCGAGGTTGCGTTGCTGCACCGGGCTGAGTTGCGCGTCCACGACGGCGACCGCGACATCCTCCTGCTTAATGGCCTGGCCGATCGTCTCGACCTGGCCCTGCCCCATCAATGTCGCGGATCGCCGGGTTCGTAACGGCGGGATGGCGGTGTGCACCACCACGAGCCCGATCGACGCAGCCAGTCCGACCGCCTCGGCCAGCTGGGCGTCCGCTGCCCGGGACGCGTCCTGCCGATAGGGTTTCTCCCATGGCAGGACGACGGCGGCACGGGTCGCCGGCGCAGAGGTATCAGCCGCCGCTACCGCCAGAGTCCGCCTCCTGCATCGTGCCGGCTTCGACCTTGCTCGTGTCAAAAAGCTGGATGGGCGCGCCCGGCATCACGGTGCTGATGGCGTGCTTATAGACGAGCTGAGTATGCCCATCCCGCCGCAACAGCACCGAGAAGTTATCAAACCAGGTGATGATGCCCTGCAGCTTCACCCCGTTGACCAGGAATACTGTAACCGGAGTTTTCGACTTGCGCACATGGTTCAGGAACACGTCCTGAACGTTTTGCGATTTCTCAGTGGCCACGTTCGTGTCCTTTTTGTTGTTGCGCGCCATGCTTTTCGCCAGCGTCGCAAAGGCCTCGCCGCAAACCCTGATATGGGCCGGCGGGATGATCCTAGCAATGCTGCCCGATCAAGCAACCCGTGCAGCCGTGCTGTCGCCTATGCGGCGTTGGCTGCGCCGTTCACATGTCGGGCAAACAGGGCAAATAACCGCCGGGTCACCGCGCCAACCCGGCCGTCGCCAACTGGACGCGCATCGATCGCGGTGATGGGCTTCACGAAGCTGCTGGCGCTGGTGATAAACGCCTCTTGCGCCGCACGCATCTCGGTTTCGCTGAATGCCCGCTCCTCGAACGTGACCCCGGCGTCCTGCATGATCGCCAACAGCGCCCCGCGGGTGCAGCCCGGTAGGATGCCATGGTCCAAATGCCGGGTGCGCAGCCGCCCCTCCGCGTCGACGATCCAGAAGCTGGTCGCGGCTCCCTCGGTCACCATGCCGTCCGCGTCGATCAGGATGGCCTCGGCGGCTCCCTGCTCCCGCGCCGCCTGACGGGCGAGCACGTTCGGCAGCAGGTTGATCGACTTGATGTCGCACCGCGCCCAGCGCTGATCGGGATGGGTGATCGCGGTCGCGGTCCAGGCGTCGACGCTGGACGGATAGGGCGGGATACGCTTGATCGTGACCACCAAAGCGGGAAGCGTCGGCACCGTTGGGAAAAAGTGGTCGCGCCGCGCGACACCGCGGGTCACCTGCATATACAGCAGCCCATCCTGCAGCCGGTTCCGCCGTGCGACCTCGCTCAGGACATGCAGGAGTGCCGCCTGCGACATCGGCATTGCAATCCTGATCTCGCCCAATGACCGCTGCAGCCGCTGCAGATGCCGCTCGCTGTCGATAAGCCGGCCGCGATAGAGCTGCACGACCTCGTAGACGCCGTCGCCAAACTGGTACCCGCGGTCCTCGACGTTCACGCTGGCATCGCGCTGCGGCACATAGTGGCCATTGACATAGGCGACGCGGCTCATGCAGCCCCGCGGTCGTCGGAGTTCACGCCCAATTGCTTCAGCTTGCGGTGCAGCGCGCTCCGCTCCATGCCGACGAACCCCGCCGTGCGGCTGATGTTGCCGCCGAACCGCAGCAGTTGCGCCTGCAGATACTGGGTTTCGAACAAATCCCGTGCCTCCCGCAGCGGCAGCCCCATCAGATCGGCGGTCGGATCGAAATTCAACAACGCCGGCGCGCCCTGGCTGATCTCGGCGGGCAGCATCTCGGCGCGTATGCTGTCGGCCGTCCCGCCCGGCGCCATGA
>CAXTJW010000453.1:0-3388 GCA_964244305.1 uncultured Acetobacteraceae bacterium | reverse complement strand
CGAAGCTCTCGTGCAGCAGCGCCGCCGTCTCGCCCATGCGCTCCTGCATGCCGCCGGACGCGCGCCGGATGCGCTTGCCGAGCCGCTGGATCGGCAGCGCCGCCAGTGGATAGAGTGCCGCGGCGATCGCGCTGAGTACCCAATCCAGCCAGAGCATGCTGACCACCAGGCCGATGACGGTCACGGCGTCCTTCAACCCATTGATGGCGCGGGTCAATGCTTCACGGATGATGGCGGCGTCGGTGGTGAAGCGGGCGGCGAGCTGCGCCGGCGCCTCACGCTCGATCTGCGCCAGGTCTGCGTGTGCCAGATGGTTGAACATACGGACCTGCAGCTCGCTGATCATCATCAGCACCGTCTGCTGCACGAGCACGTTCTGGCCATACTGCGCGGCGGCCTTGGCGGCGGTCACGATCACGACCAGCACCGGAATCTGATACAGGATGCGCTGGTCCCGTCCGGTGAACATCGAGAAGGCGCGGTCGATCACCACGGGATAGAGCGCAGTGAGCCCCGCCATCAGCAGTGTCAGTATAAGGATGAGCCCCAGGCGGCCGCGATGGTGGCGCACATGTTCCCGCCACAGCCGGCTCAGCAGCGCCCGGGTGCTGTCCGATTTCGGGAGGGCGGGCGAGACGGCGTCCATGCCGGCCCGTGTATCAGCCAGCCTTCCGCTTCGCCAGTTCGGCCCGGCAGGCGGCGGCATTGGCGCGGCAGCCGCCGTCCATCCACCAAACGCGAACCTGCCGCAGCAGCTCCCCCACCGCCGGGCCGGGCGGAAGGCCGAGGGCCAAGGCAGCGCGCCCCTCGATCGGGAAGACCGGGCGCGGCAAAACCGCCAGCCGTGCCCGGACCGCATCCCATGCCGGCCCGGCCTCCCCGGCGATCCAGGCCCGACCCAAGAGCGCACCCGGCGGCGCGTCGGCCAGCAGCCGGCGCAATGCGTCGTCGTCCATGCCGGGCGCAGGCGGCGGGCCGGCCAGCGCGATCAAACGGTCACGCTCCGCCAGCGACATCCGTAACCGTAGCGCAAGATCCAGCCCGGCGCCGGGCACCAGCGCCGCCAAGCGCAGCAGCGGATCACCCGGGCCGCCGGCCTCGATCATGCGGCTCAGCCGCGCCAGGTCCAGCGCACCCGGCAGCACCGCCGGCAGCACGCCGAGATCAGCCATGAGCTGAATGGCCGCCCGGGGGTCCGTCGTCGCCAGGATGCGTTTCAGCTCGCTCCAGACCCGTTCGGGAGAAAGCCGCGCCAGGCCCGGCACGCCGTCGCGCAGCGCATCAAGTGCCGCCGGATCGGGCTCGCCATGGCCGTAGCGGGCGTGAAAACGAAAGAAGCGTAAAATGCGCAAGTAGTCCTCGGCGATGCGCGCGGCCGGATCGCCCACGAAGCGCACCCGGCCGGCCTGCAGGTCGGCCACCCCGCCGAAGTAGTCGAATACCGTGCCGTCCGGCAGCATGGACATGGCGTTCATGGTGAAATCGCGCCGCGCCGCGTCCTCCTGCCAATCGGCGGTCCAGTCGACCAACGCGTGCCGTCCGTCCGTGGCCTTGTCGCGGCGCAGGGTCGTGACTTCGAAGCCGCGGCCGCCGCTCACTGCCGTGACGGTGCCATGGTCGAGCCCGGTCGGCACCGCGCGCAGCCCGGCCTCCTGCAATGCACGCATGACCGCATCGGGTGGGCTGGGCGTCGCGAGATCGACGTCGGCGACGGCGCGCTGACCGATCGCGTCGCGCACGCAGCCGCCGACCAGCCGGGCATCGGGCAACACGGCGAGCACGGCCTGCAGCGCCGGGTCGGAGAGGAACGCCGGCGGCGCTATGCGCAACGCCGGCCCGATCTTCACCCCGCATGCCCCGGCACGATGCGCCCGTTCTGCATCGCCGCCGGAACATAGCGTGCGCCGGCCGGCAGGCGCTCATGCACGCCGAACCACGCCAAGCCGCCGCCGAACAACAACAGGCCGGCGAATATGGCGGCAAGCACCTGCGGCGACGGTCCGGCCTGCCCGCGCGCGACGGTCACGCGCCACAGGATGTATGCGCCGAGCGGGGCGAAGAACAACGCCAGCTCCGCAGCGCGGATCACGACTCCGCCAAGGCTGTGACGTCTCCGCGATGCATGTCCTGGGCACGCAGGCGATGGGCCAAATTGACCAGGATCGCCGCGGTGGCGCCCCAGATGTAATGATCCGAATGCGGCCACACCCAGAACTCGCGCGACCGGCCCCGGAAATTGGCGCGCCGGCGTTCAGGCGCGTCCGGGTCCAACAGCACGGTGAGCGGCAGGGTGAAAATGGCCTCGACCTCCGCCTCCGAGGGCGAAAGCGCCAGGCCCTCCGGCAGCAGGGCCAACACCGGTGCAATAAGAAATCCGGTCCCGGTCACGTAGTCCGGCAATCGTCCGGCCAACTCGACCTGCCCGGGATGCAGGCCGATTTCCTCCTGCGCCTCCCGCAGGGCAGCGGCCTCGACGGAGGCGTCGCTGGCCTCGACCCGGCCGCCAGGAAACGCCACCTGCCCGGCATGGGATTTCAACCGCGCCGAACGCTTGGTCAGCAGGATGCCAGGGCGCTCGCCGTGCACGATCGGCACCAGCACCGCCGCCGCGACCAATGGTCCTTGATTAAGGTCGACCGCGTCGTCGGAGGTGGCGAGGGCTGCGATTGCGTCCGCAGGGACGTAGGCCAAGCGTTCACGAAGCGCAGTCAGTTCCAATCCGCTAAACCTCGTGTGTGTCGAGCTCGCCGCATTGCGGCAGGTCGCCCAGCGAGAAGAAGCGTCCCTGGCTCCAAACGCCCAGCACACGCCGGCCGGCGTTCATCCCCGGCACGGCCAGCGCTACCAATTCGTAGTACACCGCGCGTCCGATGCGGGCCTCGAGCGCCACGCCTTCCGATGTGCGGATCGTGACATATGGCGTCGGCTCGCTGGTCAAGCAATCGTGCTTGACCCGGATCGGATGCTCGGACCCCGCCGCCACGACCTGGTCGACGTTGGTGCGGAACGACAGGATCTGGTCGCGGCCATTGCCCACCCAGTCCATCTCGACCGCGATCCACGGCGTATCCTCGACCTCGATCCGGCCGCGCTCGACCGGGGTCTCGAGCCAGTAGTCGCCATTCGCCGAGCGCTTCAGCACGCTGCTGAACAGGCACACGAGCTCTTTCCGGCCGATCGGGCTGCCGCGATAAAGCCAGGTGCCGTCGCGCTTGATCAAAAACGGAAGATCGCCACACTCGACGCGTGCTGGCCGCGTTCGGATAGGTGTGGCTCCACCCGGGCAGGGCAAAACCTGCGGTGAAGTGTTTTCATATCTGGCAGTTTGCCGCTCGGGCATGGCATCATTCACGTCTGCGTCTCCGGGCAACGCCGTGCTTCCGTCCCC
>CAXTJW010000452.1:0-3397 GCA_964244305.1 uncultured Acetobacteraceae bacterium | reverse complement strand
TCGTCATACGTGCTCTGCCGCGTGCCCGGCGGCACCGCGACCCAGCCGTTCGCCGCCGCCACCAGCTTCACGTAGTCCTTTGACGTGGCCCAGGCGACGAAGGTCTTGGCGGCTTCTTTCTGCTTCGAGGATGCCGGGATGCCCAGGTTCCAGCTCCAGAGCCAGGTCGGGCCGCCCGTGAAGTCCCCGGTCGGGAATGGCGCGAAGCCGACCTTGTCCGCGACCTGGCTCTGCTTCGGATCGAACAGCAGGCCGGCCGCGACCGTGCTGTCGATCCACATGCCGCAGCGGCCGCTGGCAAACAGCGCCAGGTTCTCGTTGAAGCCGTTGCTGGTGGCGCCGGGCGGACCATACTTGTGCAGCAGGTCGCTATAGTAGGTGATCGCCTTGTTCCACTCCGGCGTATCCAGCGTGGTCTTCCACTTCTCGTTGAACCATTGGCCGCCGAAGCTCGTGACCAGCGGCGTGACGAAGGCCATGTTCTCGCCCCAGCCGGGCTTGCCGCGCAGGCAGATGCCATAGACCTGGTTCGCCTTGTCGGTGATCTTCTCGGCGTATTCGGCGATCTGCGCGAACGTCGGCGCCGCCGCCATCGTGATCCCGGCCTTCTGGAACAGGTCTGTGCGGTAGTAGGTCATGGCGCTCTCGCCATAGAACGGCGCAGCATACAGCTTGCCGTTGTAGCTGATGCCGTCGCGCACCGGCTTCAGCAGGTCCGCCGTGTCATAATTCGATGGCAAGCCCTCCATCGGCTCCAGCCAGCCCTGCTTGGCCCAGATCGGCACCTCGTAGTTGCCGACCGTCATGACGTCGAACTGCCCGGCCTTGGTGGCGATGTCGGTCGTCAGCCGCTGCCGCAGCACGTTCTCCTCCAGCACCACCCAGCGCAGCTTGATGTCGGGATGCTGCTTCTCGAAGTCGGGCGCGAGCTTCTGCATCACGACCATGTCGCCGTTGTTGACGGTGCCGATGGTGAGCGTCGATTCGGCGCGGGTAGCCGGCGCCGCGAGGACGACGGCAGCGGTGAAGGCAAATACTGAATGCAGCTTGGTCATCCGACGTTTCCCCAGGCTTTTCCGCCGGCTCGCAGCCGACATCGATTGTTGCGCTGAACTTTTCAGTTCACGCACGCCGCGTCAAGCCACAGCTCAGGCTGCAACGGCCGATTTAGAAGTTCAGCGCATCCCGCGCCCGCAGCAACGTCGCGTGGCTGCCCCGTTCATACAGCGACGCGAGCCAGCGGCCGACCGGCTCGGCCAGGCGCGGGTTGCGGCCCAGGTCGCCAAATAACGGCTCGATCGCAAGCAACGGCGCCGGGTCGGGCCCGCCCGCGACAGCGCGCTCGCGCAGCAACTCGGCGAGCGGATGGCGGACGTCGATCGGCTGCCCGGCCTCGTCCTCCCCGCGCACCCGGCGCATCCAGGCCGCCAGCGCCAACGCCAGCAGCTCGACGCCCTCGTTCACCTCCAAACGTGCGCGGATCGGGTCGATCAGCACATTCAGCGGCGCATCGGTGTTGACGCGCTCGACGGTGTCCTTGATGGCCGGGTTGGCGAAACGCTCGATCAGCGTGCGCTTGTAGGCCGGCAGGTCGATGCCGGGCACCGGCGGCAAAGTGGGGCCGGTTTCCCGGTCCATCAGCGCGGCCATGTAGTCGCGCAGCAGCGGCTCGCGCATCGTCTCGTCGATATACGTGAGGCCCGCCAGCCGCCCCAACCCGGCGACGGCCAGGTGGCTCGCGTTCAGCAGGCGCAGCTTCATGGCCTCATACGGGGCGACGTCGGCCACGAACTGCGCGCCGACCTCCTCCCAGGCCGGGCGTCCGGCGGGGAAGCGGTCCTCGATGATCCATTGGGTGAACGCCTCGCACACCACCGGCCAGCGGTCCGCGATGCCGTACTGCTCCGCGAGGTAGGCGATGTCCGCCGGTGCCGTCACCGGAGTGATGCGGTCGACCATGGTGTTGGGGAACGCGGCCTCGTGCTCGATCCAATCGGCGAGTGCTGTGTCGCGCAGGCGGGCGAGGGCCAGCACGGCGGCGTGCAGCACGCGGCCGTTATGCTGGATATTGTCGCAGCTGAGTGCCGTGAAGGCGGGCTGCGCTGCGTCACGGCGGCGGCGCAGCGCCTCCACCACCACGCCGATCGCGCTGGCCGGGCGCATGGGGTTCGCGAGGTCGCGCTGGATCAGCGGGTGCTCGGGGTCGAGCTGCTTGGTGGCGCGGTTCAGGCAATACCCGTTCTCGGTGACCGTCAGGCTGACGATGCGGACGCGGGGGTCGTCGATGGTGTCGAGCAGCGCCGTGGTGTCGTCGCCGGCATAGGCGAGGCCGGCGAGCGAGCCGATGATGGTCACGGCCTCGTCGGTGCCGCTGCGCTCGATCAGGCTATACAGGGCGTCCTGCGGCGCCAGGCTGTCGAACATCGCCCGATCGGCCGGGCGCAACCCGGCGCCGACGATCCCGAACGCGAGCGTATCGGGCCGCCGCTCCATCAACGCATGGGTGTAGCGGGCCATGTGCGCGCGGTGGAAGCCGCCGAGGCCGAGATGGACGATGCCGGGGGTGACGCCCGCGACATCGTATCCGGGCAGGCGGACCGGCGCGCGGAGCCGGGGGAGGTTGGCGCGGTTGAGGTCGACGGCAGTCATTGGGAGCGGCTTTCTTTGGATGGGTTTACGATGCGGCCATCGTCCGGAGATGGTCAAGAATTCAGCTGATTGGGGCAGGCTTCGCACGGGCCCGTTCCGGAATGGCCGCCGGGCCGGCCTGCGCCAGGTTGATCAGGTCGAGCCGCCGCAGCCGGGGTGCGAGCCAAGCAGTGCCGGCGACGATGCCGAGGGTGACCAGGCCGCCGCCCCATACCGCCGCGGACGCGCCCAGCAGGCTGGCAGCGACGCCGCTCTCGAACGCACCGAGCTCGTTCGACGAGCCGACGAACACTGATTTCACCGCGGCGATGCGCCCGCGCATGCCCTCGGGCGAGGCCAGGCGCAGGATGGCGCGGCGGATCACGACGCTGATGCCGTCGCACAGCCCGGCCACGAACAATGCCAGGAGCGAGAGCGGCAGCGAGCGGGACAGGCCGAACACCACGATGCTGACGCCGAACCCGGCGATGACCGCCAGTAGGGTTTGCCCGGCGCGCCGCTGCGGCAGCAGACGGCCGGACAGCAGGGCGGCCAGCAACGATCCGGCGGCGCTCGCCGAGCGCAGCAGGCCGAAGCCGACGGGGCCGACATGCAGGATGGTGGTCGCGAACACCGGCAGCAGCGCGGTGGCACCGCCAAAGAACACCGCGAACAGGTCGAGCAGCATGGAGCCCAGCAGGATCTGGTCGCGGACCACGTAGCGCACGCCCTCGGCGATGTTCTGCGCGGCCGATTGCCCGGCGCGTCC
>CAXTJW010000451.1:0-3406 GCA_964244305.1 uncultured Acetobacteraceae bacterium | reverse complement strand
GGCCCCGACACGAAGGTCGCGACCACGAGGTCGTCGAGCGACAAGGTAAACGCCAGCAGCCAGCCCGACAGCAGCGCCGGCGCCAGCAGCGGCAGGGTCACCAAGCCGAACGCCGCCCAGGGCGACGCGCCAAGATCCATCGCGGCCTCCTCAAGCTCCGACCCGGCGTCGGACAGCCGCGCCTCGATCACGATGGCGACGTAGGACAGGCTGACGGACACATGCGCGAGGGTGATGGTCAGCGCGCCGCGGCCCGCGGGCCAGCCGAAGCTCTGCTCCATCTGCACGAACAGCAGCAGCAGCGAGAGCCCGACCAGCACGTCAGGCAACACCAGGCGCGCAGACAACAGGGCCGCGAAGGCGCCGCGGCCGCGGAACCTGCCGAACCGGGCCAGCGCGTATCCGGCCAGCGTGCCCAGCACGGTAGCACCAGTCGCCGACAACGCTGCAATGCGCAGCGACAGCAACGCCGCGTCGATCAGCTTGCCGTCAGCCCAAAGCGCCGCATACCAGTGCAGCGAGAACCCGGAGATCACGGTCGTGAGCCGGCTCGGGTTGAAGCTGGTGGCGACCAGCAGCAGCACCGGCACATACAGGAACGCGTAGCCGAGCAGCAGGCACACGGCCAGGAACCGCCCCCGCTTCATCGCCCGCGCCTCATCGCCGCCCCGTCACTGACGCGCCCGCAGCGCCACCATGGGGACGAGCAGCGCCAGCAGCAGCGCATTCGCGACCGTCGCCGCCATGGGCCAGTCGCGGTTGGAGAAGAACTCGTTCCACAGCGCGCGGCCGATGGTCTGCGCGCCGGGGCCGCCGAGCAGCTCCGGGATCACGTATTCGCCGACCGCCGGGATGAACACGAGCGCCAGCCCGGCCGCGATGCCCGGCAGCGACAATGGCAGGGTGACGGTGCGGAACACGGTCCAGGGGCTGGCGCCGAGGTCCGCCGCCGCCTCCTCGAGCGCCGGGTCCAGGCGGGACAGGCGGGCATAGAGCGGCAGCACCATGAACGGCAGGTAGGCGTAGGTGACGCCGATATACATCGCGAAGTCGGTATACAGCAGCCGCATCGCCGGAACACCAACGGCTTGCAGTGCGGCGTTGATCCAGCCCTCGTCGCGCAGCAGCCCGATCCAGGCGGTGATCCGCAGCAGGAACCCGGTCCAGAACGGCAGCATGACCCCGAGCAGCAGCAGCGAGCGCCAACGGTCCGGGGCGCGGGCGATCGCCAGCGCCATCGGGTAGCCGATCAGCAGGCATGCCGCCGACGACACGCCGGCCACCGCCAGGCTTTTCAGCGCGGCATTCAAATAGAATGCGTCGTCGGTCAGCACGGCGTAGTTCGAGCCGTCGGGCGATTGCAGCAGCGGCGTATACGGCGGCACGCCGGCGATAGAGGTCGAGAACGACAACGCCGCCACGATCAAGACCGGCGCCGCGACGAACAGCAGCAGCCAAAGCCAGACCGGGGCCAGCACGGCGGACCGGTTCATTCCGGCAGCAACACGCAGGCCTCTGGCGGCCACGACACCGACACGTCGCTCCCCGGCGCAAGCAGTGCGGCGTCCATGCCGTCGGCCAGCGGCTGCGACACCAGCAGCGTCACGCCGCCGTTCAGGCGCACGTGGTGGTCCATGGTGCCGCCGCGATAGGCGCTGTCCCTCACCGTGCCCCGTGCCGTGTTGATGCCGTTAACGCCCGCCGGGCCGATCCGCAGCCGCTCCGGCCGCAGGGCGACATGGATGGCGGTGCCGACATCGCCGGGCGCCGGACCGGCAGCCTGCGCCGTGCCGATGCCGTCGAGCTCCAGCATGGCGTCCGGCGGGCCGCTGCGCACCACTCCGCGCAGGATGTTCGCCGCGCCCATGAACGCCGCCACGTAGCGGCTTGCGGGGCGCTCATAGATGTCCGCAGGCGTGCCGACCTGGGCCAGGCGGCCCTGATGCAGCAGGCCGATCCGCGTCGCCATCGCCAGCGCCTCGTCCTGGTCGTGCGTCACCAGCACGAAGGTGGTCCCGGTCTCCCGCTGCACCCGCAGGAGCTCCTGCCGGGTCTGCTCCCGCAGCGAGCGGTCGAGCGCCGAGAGCGGCTCGTCCAGCAGCAGCAGCCGGGGCCGCGGCGCCAAGGCACGGGCCAGCGCCACCCGCTGCCGCTGCCCACCCGACAGCGCATCCGGCTTGCGCCCGGCGAATTCGGCCAGCCGCACGAGGTCGAGCAGCGCCGAAACCCGCATTTCGACGTCCGCCCCGCCCATGCCCTGCCGACGCAGGCCGAAGCCTATGTTGTCGGCGACGCTCATGTGCGGGAACAGCGCGTAGGACTGGAAGGTGGTGTTCACCGGGCGGCGATGCGGCGGCAGCCGGGTGATATCCTGGCCCGCGAGCACGATCCGTCCGGCCGCCGGCTGGATGAAGCCGCCCAGCGCCCGCAGCAGCGTCGTCTTGCCCGACCCGGAGCCGCCAAGCAGCACGAACATCTCGCCGCTGTTGATGGAGAGGTCGAGCCGGTCCAGCGCCAGCGCCGGGCCGTAACGCACGGTAAGCCCGGCAATCTCCAGATCTGCCAATCGGTTACTGCCCGGCCTTGAACCGCGCCCACATCCGCGTGCGCGCCCGGTCCGCTGCCTGCGGCGTCGCGCGAACCGTGAAGAACCGCGGCGACGCCGTGTCGGGAAACACGTTCGCGTCGTCCCGCACCTCCGGCACGATCGCGTCATGGCTGGCCGGCACGGCGTTCGGATAACGCACCTGATTGGTGATCGCGGCCATGATGTCGGGCTGCAGGAGGAAGTTGATGAACTGCATGGCCTCGGCGGAGTGCGGCGCGTCGGCGGGCACGGCCAGCATGTCGAACGTCAGCGCCGCCAGCTCCTTCGGCGCGACATAGCGGACGGTTTTTTGCCCGGCTTCCTTCGCCCGCGCCGCCGCCTGGATCACGTCGCCGGAGTAGGTCATCACCAAGCAGGTCTGCCCGCCCGCCAACGCCTCGATGGCGCCGCCCGAGGTGAAGGTGCGGATATACGGACGGATCGCCATCAGCGTGCGCTCGACGTCGGCGAGGTCCTTGGAGTCGGTGCTCTCGGGATTATGGCCCAGGTATTTCAGCACGGTTGGGATCGTGTCGATCGCGCTGTCCATCACGCTGATGCCGCATGCCGCTAGTTTCTTCGCGTGCTCCGGCTTCAGCAGCAGGTCCCAGCTTTCCATCGGCGCGCCGGGGTCGAGCGCCTGGATGCGGTCGGGGATCTCGCCCAGCCCGACGCTGCCCCAAAGGTAGATCGCGCCGTATTTATTGCCGGGGTCCGACGCCTGCACCCGCTGCATCAGCGTCGGGTCGAGGTTCTTCAAATTAGGGATCTTGCTCCGGTCGAGCGGCTGCAGCGCCTTGGCGGCGATCAGCCGGGAGA
>CAXTJW010000450.1:0-3410 GCA_964244305.1 uncultured Acetobacteraceae bacterium | reverse complement strand
GCTGGCAGGCAGCGCCGATCGCCGTCGGCAAACTCGCCTCGGGTGACTGAGCTCCACCGCAGGCCGGGGCGACGGCGGTGACTGCCTTGCTGCTGGCATGCGCCGCCGGCGTACTGACCGTGGCCGCCCCATGCATCCTGCCGACGCTGCCCATCCCGCTTGGGGCCCCGATAGACTTGGCCAGCACATGATGACGCTGTCCATTCCCAGGGCCGGGTTCGAGGCATTCACCTTCACCTTCGGATCGGCGTTCGCGAGCAACGAAACGCCCTGTGCAGGCCGTTCACATCGGCTGTCCTGTCCGGAGCACCGGCACGCAGGCGTGCTGCACGCCCTGCGACGTCCGCACGACGCCCACCGCCGTCTCGATCCCATACATCAGACGCAGCGACTGGGCCGTGATCAGCGCGTCCGGCGTGCCGGGACCGATCAGGGAACCGTCTCGCGGCAACAGCGCCACCTGATCCGCCACCAGGAACGCGTGATCCGGATGATGCGTCGTCAGCAGCACCGCCAGGCCGTTCTGCGCCAGCCCACGCACCTGCTCCAACACCAATGCCTGGTTGCCGAAATCCAGGCTGGCCGTCGGTTCGTCCATCACGATACAGGCTGCCTCCTGCACCAGCGCGCGGGCTATCAGCACGAGCTGGCGCTCGCCGCCCGATAGCGTCGTCACGAGCCGGTCCGCAAGGCGCCCGACGCCCAGCCGCAGCAGCGCCGCCTCGGCCAGCTCGCGGTCGCGGCGACCCGGCGCGGCGAGCAACGGAAGCTGCGCCGCCCGGCCCATCGCCACGACCTCACGCACCTTGTAGGCGAAGCCGCCGCTGGTGGCCTGCGGCACGTAGGCCAACCGCCGCGCCACCACGGCGCGCGACAGGCGGGCGAGGTCTTGCCCATCGAGCAGCACGCGGCCGGCGAGCGGCGGCAGCAGGCCGAGCAGCGTGCGCAGCAGCGTCGTCTTGCCGCCGCCATTCGGACCCAACAGCACGGTCACCGTGCCGGGCCGGAGCGCGAGGCGAATGTCGCGCGCCACCACGCGGGCGCCGTGGCCGATCGTCAGGTCCTCGGCGGCCAGCAGCGGGGTCATCCATCCCGCCCGCGCTTGGCGATCAGCAACAGGAACACCGGCGTGCCGATCGCGGCCGTCAGGATGCCGAGCGGGATTTCGATCCGCGCCACGTTGCGCGCCAGCGTGTCCACCGCCAGCAGGAACGCCGCGCCAAGCAGCATTGAGAGCGGCACCATCCGGCGCAGGTCCGGCCCTCCGAGCAGCCGCGCCGCATGCGGCACCACGAGCCCGACCCAGCCGACCGCACCGGCCAGCGCCGTCACGGCGGCGGTCGCAAGTGTCGCGCCGAGGATCGCCGCTCCGCGCAGCAGCCCGGTCTGGGCGCCGAGCGCCCGCGCCTCGTCCTCGCCAAGGGTCAACAGGTTCAGGCGCCAGCGCAGCAGGAACAGCAGCAGCAAACCAGCCGCCGCCGGGATCGCCGCCGCGACGAGGTCGCCGCGCGTCACCGCCGAAAGCGAGCCAAGCAGCCAAAAGGTGATCGCCGGAAGCTGGTTGTAAGGGTCGGCCAACACCTTCAGCAGCGAAATCGCCGCACCAAGCAATGCGCCGAGCGCGATCCCCGCCAGCACCAGCAGCAGCACCGGGTCGCCCACGGCGGTGCCGCGCCGCACTGCGCCCATCAGCAACGCCACCGCCGCGACGGCGCCCAGTCCTCCGAGAAATGCCGCCGCCTGCACACCGGCCACCGGCAGGCCGAAGAAGATGCCGAGCACCGCCCCGAGCGAGGCGCCGACTGAGACACCCAGCAGGTCGGGACTCGCCAGCGGGTTGCGGAACATGCCCTGGAACGCCGCTCCGGCGCCGGCCAGGGCGGCTCCCACGAGGATGGCCGCCAGCACGCGCGGGAGCCGCACGTTCCACAACACGGTCGCCATGGCCGGGTCCATGGCGTCGCGGCCGGACAGCAGAGCGGAGAGCGGGATCGGATACCGGCCCAGCGCCAACGCCGCCAGCATGGCGCCCAGGAGTGCCGCGACCGCGATGCCCCAGGCCCATCCTGCCCGCTGCATCCGCCGCCTAACGCCGGGGCATGGCGTCGCGCAGCAGCGGCGCGAGCTGCGCTGGGTCGGGCCGGCGGCCGAACAGCAGGGCATAGAGATCCGTGATGCGGGCCTCCAGCGCATCTGCCGGCTGCGCCCCGAACAACATCGGCAGCCATATCAGACCGAGCAGGCGGTTGACCGAGGGGGGCGCGTCGATCCAGCCGTACGGCAGGCCAGGCGCCAGCACGATGCGGCCGGTGCGCACCGCGCGCAGGGCACCCCAGACCGGATCGGCCGGCGCGGCTGCGAAGAAGCGGGGATCGCTCGCGATGACCCAGTCGGGGTCCCAGGCCAGCACCTGTTCGGCGGACACCTGCGCCAGCCCGCCCGCACCCAGGCTGCGGGCTGCGACGTTCTCCGCCCCGGCGAACTCCAGGATTTCGGTGTTGATCGAGCCGGTGAGGCCGGTTTCCAGGCCGCGCGGCCCGCGGGCGTAATACACGCTCGGCCGCCCTTTGGATCGCAGGACGCCTGCGCTGTCTTGCGCCGCGGCGAGGATCGTGCGGGCGGCATCGGCACGGACGGTGGCGGCGCCCCGGCGATCGAGGATTTCGCCCAGCAGGGCATAGGTTTCGGGGATGCGGGCCAGCGTGCCATCGAGCAGCAAATCCGGCAGGCCGGTCTGTGCCTGCACCCGGTCGGCCAACGAAATGTAGGTCGCGCCGACCGATCCGTAGTCCAGGACGAGGTCGGGCCGCTGCGCCAGCACGGCCTCGACATTCGCGGTGTTGTCGCGCCCGGTGAGGCGGCCGACCTCCGGCAACGCCGCAGCTTCTGGCGGCAGGAAAGCGAGTTCGGCCGGGCTCGGGCGCCGCACCCAGCCGGTCATCAAATCGGGCGCCACGCTCCAAAGCAGAATCGATGCCGGAGGGCCAGCCGGCAGGACCCGCCCGATCGGGCCGGGAAGCGGCACGCTGCGGCCCGCGCCGTCGCGCACGGTGCGGCCGGTTGACTGCGCCCCGGCCTGGCCGGACAGCATGGTCGCGGAGATGGTCAATGCGGAGCGTAGGAGGACCCGGCGGGACGGCTCGTTCTTGATGGGCACAACGGCGCGTTTTTCGGACATGGCGGCCATCTTAGCGGCGAAGCCGTCGCGGGCGGAATGCCTCCGGTCCAAGCTCATTTGTTATATGCCAAAGAATATAACGTTCGCTCCAAGCTGTGCACCTCGTCAGCGTTTTGCCCGCGGCTCCGCATCCATCGTCCTTGGCGGGCGTCGAAAAGAGCCCACTGCAGTGAGAAAAAGCAGCTATGGAAGCTTTGAAACTCCTGATCAACGGCAAGCTGGTCGATGGCGA
>CAXTJW010000449.1:0-3412 GCA_964244305.1 uncultured Acetobacteraceae bacterium | reverse complement strand
CATCCTCGGCGATAAAGCTGAACAAATTGATAACCTTCTCCGGGCTGCCCTCGAATTTCGCCCTTAAAGCGTCGTCCTGCGTGCACACGCCCACCGGACAGGTATTGCTGTGGCACTGCCGCACCATGATGCAGCCCATCGCCACCAGGCTCGTGGTGCCGATGCCGAACTCCTCCGCCCCCAGCATCGCCGCGATCACGACGTCCCGCCCGGTCTTGATCCCGCCATCGGTCCGCAGCCGCACCCGGTGGCGCAGGCGGTTCAGCATCAGCACCTGATGCGCTTCGCTCAGCCCCATTTCCCAGGGCAGGCCGGCATACTTCACTGAGGTCTGCGGGCTCGCCCCGGTGCCGCCGCTATGGCCGCTGATGAGGATCGTGTCGGCCTTCGCCTTCGCCACCCCCGCCGCGATGGTGCCGATCCCGCTGCGCGACACCAGCTTCACGCACACCGACGCGTCCGGGTTGATCTGCTTGAGGTCGTAGATAAGCTGCGCCAGATCCTCGATCGAGTAGATGTCGTGGTGCGGCGGCGGGCTGATCAGCGTCACCCCCGGCGTCGAGTGCCGCAGCTTGGCGATCAGCGGCGACACCTTGAATCCCGGCAATTGCCCGCCCTCGCCAGGCTTGGCCCCCTGCGCCATCTTGATCTCGATCTCACGGCAGGCGTTCAGGTATTCGGCCGTGACCCCGAACCGTCCGGACCCGACCTGCTTGATTGCCGACGACGCGTTGTCGCCGTTGGCGCGCGGCACCGAACGCGCGGGATCCTCGCCGCCCTCGCCGCTGTCACTCCGCGCCCCGATGCGGTTCATCGCGATGCTGAGCGTCTCGTGCGCCTCGGGGCTCAGTGCGCCCAACGAGATACCCGGCGCCACCAGCCGCTTCCTGATCTCGGTGATGCTCTCGACGTCGTCGACCGAGATCGCCTTGACCCCGTCCATGCGGAAGTCCAACAGGTCGCGCAGCGCAACCGGCTTCTGCCGGCGCACCCCGTCGGCATAGCGGCGATAGGTCTCGAAGCTGTCGGTCGCCACCGCCGTCTGCAGCGTATGGATCAGCCCGCCATCGAACGCGTGCACCTCGCCCCGCCGCCGCAGCTTATACACCCCGCCCACCGGCAGCGCCGTCGTCTCGCCGTGCCACGCCGCCTCGTGCAGCCCCAGCACCTTGCGCGCGATGCCCGTCAGCCCGATGCCGGAAATGCGCGACTGCATCCCGGGGAAATACTCGGCGACCAAGGCGCGCGACAGCCCGATGGCCTCGAAGTTGTAGCCGCCGCGATACGAGCTGATGACCGAGATGCCCATCTTGGACATCACCTTCAGCAAACCCTTGTCCACCGCCTTCTTATAGCGCTGCACCGCCTCCTTCAGGCTCAGTTGCCCGAACAGCCCGCGGCGATGCCGGTCGGCAATCCCCTCCTGCGCCAAGTAGGCGTTGATCGTCGTAGCGCCCACACCGATCAGCACGGCAAAATAGTGCGTGTCGATGCATTCTGCGCTACGAACGTTAAGACTTGTAAAAGTCCGCAACGATTGCCGCACCAAATGCGTGTGTACTGCACCGGTCGCCAGGATCATCGGGATCGGCGCCCGGTCCTCCGTCTGCGCCTCGTCCGTCAGCACCACGTGGGAGCAACCGGCGCGCACCGCCTCCTCCGCCTCGCGCCGGATGCGCTCCAGACCCGCCCGCAGGTCCACCTCGCCGTTCACGATCGGGAAGGTGCAATCCACCGTGCATGCGGACGTGCCCAGGCACTCCGCCATCGCCGCGAACTCGGCATTGCTCAGCACGGGGCTGTCGAGCTGCAGCAGGTCGCATTGGCTGCTGTCCTCGTCCAGCACGTTGCCCAGGTTGCCCAGCCGGGTCTTCAGCGTCATCACCCGCGTCTCGCGCAGGCTGTCGATCGGCGGGTTGGTGACCTGGCTGAAGCCCTGCCGGAAATAGTGGTGCAGCCCGCGATACCGCTCGCTCAGCACGGCGATCGGCGTGTCGTCGCCCATGCTGCCGATGGCCTCGGCGCTATCCTCCACCATCGGGTGCAGGATCATCTCGAGCTCTTCGAGCGTCGTCCCAACCGCGAGCTGCCGTCGGCGCAGCTCCTCCGCATCATACGCAACCGGCTCCGGCGCGTCGGTCTTAATGATCCGGTCGATCTTGGTGATCCGCTTGGCCCAGTCGCCGAACGGCTGCCGCGCCGCCATCAGGTCCTTCAGCTCGTCATCGAGATAGAACCGCGCGTTCTCCAGGTCCACGCCGATGGTCTGCCCCGGCCCGACCCGGCCCTTGGCGACGATCTCGTTCTCGTTGAACTTCACCATGCCCGTCTCGCTGCCCACCACCAGCAGCTTGTGCTCGGTGATCGTGTAGCGGAGCGGACGCAGCCCATTGCGGTCCAGGCCGGCGATCAGCCAGCGCCCGTCCGTCGCCGTGATCGCCGCCGGGCCGTCCCACGGCTCCATCACGGCGTTGCAATATAAAAACAGGTCGCGATGCGCGTCCGGCATCGTCGCATCCTGCCCGACGCTTGCCGGGATCATCAGCGCCTTCACCATCGGCGCGTCGCGGCCGGCGCGCACCAGCAGCTCGAACACGTTGTCGAGCGTCGCCGTGTCCGACCCGCCCGCCTGGATCACCGGCTTCACGTCCTCGATGAAGCCCTCCAGCGGCCCGGCCGCAAGCCGCGTTTCGTGCGACTTCATCCAGTTGCTGTTGCCAGCGACGGTGTTGATCTCGCCGTTATGCGCCAGCATCCGGAACGGCTGGGCCAGTTTCCATGTCGGAAAGGTGTTGGTCGAGTAGCGCTGATGATAGATCGCGAACCGGCTGACGAACCGCGGATCCAGCAGGTCCGGATAGAAATCCGTCAGGCTTTCGGCCAGGAACATCCCCTTATAGATGATGCTCCGGCATGACAGGCTGCAGATATACAGCTCCGGGATCTGCGCCGCGATCGCCTGCTTTTCGATCTTGCGGCGGATCACGTACATGTCGCGCTCGAACTCGGCCGCATTTGCCCCGGACCGGCCGCGTATCATGATCTGCTCGATCTCGGGCCGGGTCGCGTTGGCCTTCTCGCCGATGCAGGCCACGTTGATTGGCACCTGCCGCCAACCGAAGATGCCGTAGCCCAGCGACAGGATCTCGGTCTCGACAATTTGCCGGCAGCGTTCCTGCGCGTTCAGGTCGGTCTTCGGCAGGAACACCATCCCGACCGCCATGCGCTCCGGCACCTCGGCGTGGCCGCTGCGGCGCACCGCCTCGGCGAAGAAATCTTGTGGGATTTCGATGTGTATGCCGGCGCCGTCCCCGGTCTTGCCGTCCGCATCGACGGCGCCGCGGTGCCACACGGCGCGCAAGGCGTCGATCCCCGCCTGCACCACGTCCCGCCGCGCCACGCCGTCCAGCGC
>CAXTJW010000448.1:0-3436 GCA_964244305.1 uncultured Acetobacteraceae bacterium | reverse complement strand
AGCGCAGCGCCACGGTGACGTCGTTCGACCCGATGACCCTGCTGCCGGCGCTGGCAATGGTAACCGAGCACCTTGGGCTGATTGCGACGGCGTCCACGACCTATAACGACCCGTATCACATCGCCCGCAAGTTCGCGTCGCTGGACCATATCAGCGGCGGCCGGGCCGGATGGAACCTGGTCACGACGTCGAACCCGGACGCCGCGCTGAACTTCGGGCTGGAGGCGGACGTCGAGCACGGCGAACGTTACCGGCGCGGCCGCGAGTTCTACGAAGTGGTGACCGGGTTGTGGGACAGTTGGGCGGACGACGCGTTCATCCGCGACGTCGATAGCGGCATCTTCTTCGACCCGGCGCGCCTGCACGTGCTCGATCACAAGGGCGAGCATTTTTCGGTGCGCGGGCCGCTGAACGTCGCGCGGCCGGTGCAGGGCTGGCCGGTGATCGTGCAGGCGGGCGCGTCGGAGGCCGGGCGGCAGATCGCGGCGGAGACGGCGGAGGTCGTGTTCGCCAGCGGCGCCAGGCTTGCGGATGGGCAGCGCTTCTACGCCGACCTGAAGGGCCGCATGCCGGCGCTGGGCCGCGACCCGGAGCATTTGAAGATCCTGCCGGGCGCCCTGGTGATCGTCGGCGATACCAAGGAGGAGGCACGGGCCAAGCGGCGCGTCCTGGACAGCCTGGTGCATGCGGACAGCGCCATCGCCAACCTGTCGATGCGGCTCGGCACGGACGCGACTGCATTTGATCCTGATGGGCCATTGCCGGAAATTCCGGAGACCAACACGAGCAAGAGCGGACGGCAGGGCTTGATCGACCTGGCGCAAAGCGAGGGTCTGACGGTGCGGCAGCTTGCACAGCGGGTGGGCGGGCATGCCGGACTGACGATGGTCGGCACGCCCGGCGATATTGCCGACGAGATGCAGGAATGGCTGGAGGGCGACGCCTGCGACGGCTTCAACATCATGTTCCCCTATGTGCCGGCGGGCCTGGACGATTTCGTGGACCGGGTCATGCCGGAGCTGCAGCGCCGGGGCATCTTTCGACGGGAGTATGAGGGTAAGACATTGCGGGAGAACTTGGGCTTGCCGCGGCCGGCGAACCGGTTTTTCCCCGAGGATCGGCTTTGAGGTAAATCCGGCCCGCGGGCAGGGTAATCGCATTTGGCCTTTACCGCTCTTTCCGTCACTGCGAGGAGCGCTTGCGACGCGGCAATCTAGGGACCCATGCACGAATATTGGTCCATGCGGCACTGGATTGCCGCGCCGAAGCCGGCTCGCGTCGAACCAAGGGGTTCGCCGAACAATGACGGGTTTTTACGGTTAGCTGCACATGTTGGTGTTCACCATGCGCCGTGACGTGATCCGGGCTATTTCTCTGCAAACGGCCAGCTTTGAGCAACAGGCAAGCACTGTGCGATAGCTGCCAGCACCCTGTGCTGCTCCCGCTAATCTAACCCTGGGCAGTGGCGATACACGGATATAGTGCGCGGTAGCGGATGAGCCGGGCGGCATAAGCTTCGCTGAGCGCTATGTCCGGCATCACGGTTTGCATCCCAGCGGCCGCCGTGCAGACCGCCTCCGGCGCCTCCCCCGTCAACGCAAGCCGCGCAAGCCGGGCAGCGCCGAACGCACCACCGTGCTCGCCCCCGGACGGAAGGTGCAGCGGGATGCCCAGCACCGACGCGATGATGCCGGCCCACGCCGCCGAACGCGAGCCGCCGCCGATCAATCCGGCCTCCGTCACCCGCGTGCCGGACGCCGAAAGCGCGTCCAGGCAGTCGCGGAACGAAAACGCGACGCCCTCCAACACGGCCTGCGTGAGCGCCGCGCGCCCCGTCGCATGCGAAAGCCCGGCGAATGCGCCCCGAACCGCACCGTCGTTATGCGGCGTACGCTCACCGGCCAAATACGGCAAAAACAACGCCTCGCTCGGCGCACGCACCGGGGGCAACTCGGCCAGAAGCTCCGCCTCCGACACGCCGGCGACTCCGGCCCACCACGCGAGCGAGGCCGCCGCCGACAAGGTGACGCCCATCTGGTGCCACGTGCCGGGCACGGCGTGGCAGAACGAGTGCACCGCCGCCTGCGGATACGGCACGAACCGGCCGGTCGTGGCCCACAGCACGCCGGACGTGCCGAGCGAGACGAAGGCGCTGCCGGGCCGGATGGCGCCGAGGCCGACGGCGCCCCCCGCATTGTCGCCGGCCCCGCCCGCCAGCAACGGCGCAGCGCCCATGCCCCAACGCGACGCAAGCTCGGGCTTGAGCGTGCCGGCAGGCGCGGTGCCCTCCACCAATCGCGGCATATTGGCGCGCGACAGCCCCGTGGCTTCAAGCGCCGCGTCGGACCAGTCACGCCGCCCGACGTCGAGCCACAGGGTCCCGGACGCATCCGACATTTCCTCGATGTATTCGCCAGTCAGGCGGAAACGCAGCCATGCCTTGGGCAGCAGCACCCATGCCGTGCGGCGGAACACGTCCGGCTCGTGCCGCCGCACCCAGAGCAGCTTCGGCGCAGTGAACCCGGGCATGGCAAGGTTGCCGGTGACTTCGTGCAAGGCCGGGAACGCCTGCTCCAACTCGCGGCACTCCGCCGTGGCGCGCGTGTCGTCCCACAGGATGCACGGGCGCAGCACATCCCCGGCGGCGTCCAGCAGCACCGCGCCGTGCATCTGCCCGGCTAGGCCGATCGCCTGCACCGCCCCGAGCTCATGCGGATGCGCGGCCTGCAGTGCCGCCATCGCCGTCAGCAGCGCCTGCCACCACGCTTCCGGGTCCTGCTCGCTGTGGCCGGGCGCCGGGCGCTGGACGGTCAATGGCGCGGACGCGCTGCCGACGACGCGCTGGTTTCCGTCGACCAGCAGCGCCTTCAGCGACGAGGTGCCGAGGTCCAGGCCAAGGAACATAGTGACCGCGTCAGTGGACGGACGAGCGGCGCGACAGGCTTTGGCCTTGGGCGTCGAACAGATGGCAGCCGGCCGGGTCGAAGGCCAGGCGTATCGGATGGTGCGCTTGAGTAAGGTCGCTGCCCTCGATCTGCACCGTCACATCCTCGCCGCCCGCAAGTGCGATATGCAACAGGGTCAGGCCACCCAGGCGCTCCACCAGGCGCACCTCGCCCGCGAGCGGGCCATTGGCGTCGGGCCGCAGCGCCTCCGGCCGGATGCCGAGCGTCACCGTGTCGCCAACCCGCGCAGGTCCGGCTGGCACCGGCACCAGGACGCGGCCACTGGCGGGCAGGTCCACCGCGATGCCCATGCTATCCGCACCCACAACCCTCCCCGGCAGCATGTTCATCCGCGGCGAGCCGATGAACCCGGCGACGAACAGATTGGCCGGGTTATGATACAGCTCGAGCGGCGTGCCGACCTGCTCGACCAGGCCGGCCTGCAGCACGACGATCTTGTCGGCCATCGTCATCGCCTCGACCTGGTCGTG
>CAXTJW010000447.1:0-3436 GCA_964244305.1 uncultured Acetobacteraceae bacterium | reverse complement strand
TGCCGAACGCGAACCCCTGCCACTCGCGCGGATCCAGCCCGCAATTCGCCAGCACACGCGGATGCACCATGCCGCTGCCGAGGATCTCCAGCCAGTCGCCGCCTCCGCCCAGCTCACCGGTGCGCCGGTTCCAGCCGATGTCGACCTCCATGCTGGGTTCGGTGAATGGAAAGTAGCTGCTGCGGAACCGCACCGGCAGCGACGCAATGCCGAAGAACGCGCGCAGGAAATCGATCAGGCAGCCCTTCAGATGGCCGAGCGTGATATCGCGGTCGATGACGATGCCCTCGCATTGGTGGAACATCGGGCTGTGCGTCGCGTCGTGATCGGCGCGATAGGTGCGGCCCGGCGCAATCACCCGCAGCGGCGGGGGCGTTTCCAGCATCGAGATGATCTGCACGTCGCTGGTTTGCGTGCGCAGCAGCAACGGCCGGCCGTCGCGCTCGCCGGGCATATAGAAGGTGTCGTGGTCGGCGCGTGCCGGGTGGTGCGCCGGGATGTTGAGCGCGCTGAAATTGAACCAGTCGGTCTGCACGTCCAAACCCTCGCCGACAGTGAAGCCCATGGCGCCAAAGATCGCCGCCATCTCCTCCATCGTGCGGCTGATCGGATGGATCAGGCCCTGCGGCCGCGGTGGCGGGGCCAGCGATACGTCGATGCGCTCCCCAGCCAACCGAGTTTCCAGCGCTGCCGCGTCTAGCGCCACACGCCGGGCCTCGATCAGCATGGCGAGTTCATCCTTGAGCACGTTGAGCTGCGCCCCACGCTCTCGCCGCAGGTCGGGCGCGACCTTGCCAAGCTCCTTCAGCAAGCCGGTCAGCCGCCCTTGCTTGCCCAAGATCCCGACCCGCACAGAGTCCCATGCCCGCAGGTCCGGCGCGGCAGCCAGCGCGGCCTCGGTCTCGGTGCGCAGTGCGTGGAGGTCGTCGGTCATAGCTGAATGTCCCAAGAAATCCGGCAGAAAAAAGGGCCGCCCGGTTGGGGCAGCCCTTTGTATCGCGTCATGTCACCGGGCGTCACTCCGCGGCAGTCGCCTCGGCTGCGGCCGGCGCAACATCCTGCACGGCGGCTGCAATGACGGCCTGCACCTGCTTCACGACTTCCGAGAACGCGGACGGGTCGTCGTAGGCGATAGCGGCCAGCACCTTGCGGTCCATCTCGATCCCCGATGCCTTCAGCCCGGCGATAAATCGGCTATAGGTAATGCCGTGCTCGCGCACCGCCGCGTTGATGCGCTGGATCCACAGGCCGCGGAAATCCCGCTTCTTCTGCCGCCGGTCGCGATACGCGTATTGCAGCGACTTCTCGAGCCGCTGCAGCGCAATGCGGTAATTGGTCGAACTGCGGCCGACAAAGCCCTTGCTGGCCTTCAGGACCTTTTTATGCCGGGCGTGGGTGGTGACGCCCCGTTTTACGCGTGCCATCTGCGCTCTCCCCTATGCGATGCCATACGGGGCCCACTGCTTGACGGTGAGCCCGTCAGCATGGGTGAGCGTTTGGCTGCCACGGTTCGCGCGCTTGGCCTTCTGGCTGCGGGCCATGAGGTTGTGCCGCTTCTTGCCGGGTCCGGCGAGCACCTTGCCGGTGGCGGTGATCTTGAAGCGCTTTTTCACGGAGCTCTTCGTCTTCAGCTTGGGCATTTGGGTCTCCTGTGGCTTGACCTGCGGCGACCCGGTGGCCTCCGAACAGGCGTCGCGGCCGGGCATGCCCATTCCAGGCCCGGCGCGCAAACGAGAGCGGGGGTTTAGCGGGATGGGGGAGCGGATGCAACAGCGGGGACGCTTAGTCGCCGAGGTCCGGCACCTTGCCCTTGTTCACGATGATATGGAGTCAGGCCGATCACGCCTCGTTTGGCCATGACGGCAGACTGCCATACTGAACGGCTGTCCTCGTGGACGCCCTCCTGCCACCCTAGCGCCGTTATCCAAGCAGCCGCTTCTAGCCTGCCGAATACACCCTATCTGTCCCGCATGGGACGGCAGCACCACGTCGGGCATCAGGCCAAAGCACGCCAAACCGAAACCGACCCACTCCGCTGCACCCTATGCGGCCGGCCCATCCCGCCCCAGGCCCGCTCCTCCCTCCACCACCTAACCCCCAAGCTAAAAGGCGGCGCCCAGCTTGGCACCGTCCGCTTGCACCAAATCTGCCACTCCGCCATCCACGCCCGCTACACCGAGGCCGAGATCGCCCGCCACCTCGCCGCCCCAGCCGCCCTTCGCGACGACCCCGAACTCGCGCGCTTCGTCGCTTGGGTGCGCACCAAGCCCGACGACTTCCACGCGCCAACCCGCCGCGCCCGTGGCCGCACCGCAAAGTGGAAATAACCTCCGCCACCCTGTGACCCCCGTCACAGACAACACCCCGCCGTTCGCCCCATGCCTCGCCCCGCACCAACCAAAAGGGGCCAGGCCTTGACCAACATCTCCATGCTCATCGTCTGCCTGCTCGCCGGCATGCTGCTCCGCGTCACCCGGCGCGTGCCGGACAACGCGCATGCCGCCATCAACGGCTTCATCATCAACCTGGCGCTGCCCGCCCTCATCCTGGGCCAAATCCACGGCCTGCGCCTCACCATGAACCTGCTCTGGCCGGTCTCGATGCCATGGCTGCTCTTCACCCTCAGCGCCGTAGTCTTCACCCTGCTCGCCCGCCTCATGCGGCTGCCGCGCAGCACCACCGGCGCGCTCATCATGACCGCCGGGCTCGCCAACACCTCGTTCGTCGGGTTGCCGATGATCGAGACGTTCTACGGCGCGCAGGGCCTGCCCACCGGCATCCTCATCGACCAGCTCGGCACCTACCTCGTGCTGAGCACCGCGGGGATCACCATCGCCTGCCTGTTCTCCTCCGGCACCGCGTCGCGCCGCGAGATCATGCTGCGCGTCGCGACCTTTCCGCCGCTGATCGCGCTCGTGCTCGCCTTCCTGCTGGCGCCGGTCGAGTATCCCGCTTGGTTCGCGGGGATGCTGCACCGGCTGGGCGACACCCTGGCTCCGCTGGCGCTCGTCTCGGTCGGGCTGCAGCTCCGGCTCGATCAGTTGCGCGGCAACCGGGTGCTGCTCGGGCTCGGCCTGGGCTTCAAGCTGGTGCTGGGCCCGCTGCTGCTCGCCTTGCTGTATGTCGGACTGCTGGCGCGCAACGGGGAGACGACGCAGGTCACGCTGTTCGAATCGGCAATGGGGCCGCAGATCGGCGGCGCGATCGTCGCCATGCAGTATGGGCTTAATCCGACGCTCATCACACTCATGGTCGGCATCGGCATCGCGCTGTCATTCCTCACCCTACCACTCTGGTATCTGGCGATGGCGGCGATCTAGCGGCGTCGCTGCCCATAGCCCAGCCCCCCCGGCTCGCCTATATGCACCGCCAGCATGATTCCCTTCACCAAAGCCCACGGCGCCGGCAACGACTTCGTCATCATCGACGAGCGCAC
>CAXTJW010000446.1:0-3437 GCA_964244305.1 uncultured Acetobacteraceae bacterium | reverse complement strand
TCGAGGCCCGGGCCGATCTTGATGCGGCTCGCGATCTCCGACACGCCGTCGATCACGCGGTCGTAGATCTTGGTGTGGACGAACAGCCGCGACCCGGCGCAGCAGGTTTGGCCCTGGTTGAAGAAGATCGCGCTCGCGGCGCCGGGGATGACGCGGTCGAGGTCGGCGTCGGGGAACACGATGACCGGCGACTTGCCGCCCAGCTCCAGCGTGACCTTCTTAAGGTTGCCGGTGGCGGCGCGCGCGATCAGCTTGCCGACCTCCGTGCTGCCGGTGAAGGCGACCTTGTCCACGTCCGGGTGGTTCGCCAACGCGGCGCCCGCCGTCTCGCCGAAGCCCGGCAGGATGCTGACGACGCCGGGCGGGAAGCCGGCCTCGATGATCAGCTCACCCAGGCGCAGCGCCGAGAGCGGCGTCTGCTCGGCCGGCTTCAGCACGACGGTGCAGCCGACTGCAAGTGCCGGCGCCAGCTTCCAGGCCGCCATCAGCAGCGGGAAGTTCCAGGGGATGATCTGGCCCACGACGCCGACCGGCTCACGCAGGATGTAGCTGTGGTAGTCGCCGGGCGAGGACAAATTCAGCGTCGAGCCGTGCACCTTGGTGGCGAAGCCGGCCATGTAGCGGAACATGTCGATGGCCAGCGCGACATCGCCGGCGCGGGCGACCGTGACGGGCTTGCCGTTGTCGAGGCTCTCGATCTCGGCCAGCTCGTCCGCGTGCTGCTCCATCAAATCGGCCAGGCGCCAGAGCAGCTGACCGCGCGCCGACGGCTTCATGCGGGCCCACTCGCTGCTGTCGAAGGTGCGGCGCGCGGCGGCGACTGCGAGGTCCACGTCGGCCGCATCGGCCTCGGCCACTTCGGTGATCTGCTGGCTGGTCGCGGGGTCGAATACGGCGAAGCGCTTGCCCGACTTCGCCTCGACCCACTCGTTGTCGATCATCAGGCGGCGGGGCTTGGCGATGAAGTCGGCGGCGTCCGCGCCCAGCCGTCCATGCGTGACAGAAACGTCCATGAATGTGCCTCCCTGGCATCGTTATTGTCTGCCGAGCATAACGCGGAGCGACGCGTTTGCCAAGCGCGTTCGCGGCGGCCAGGGATCGGACTCAGGTTCAGGACGGCGGTGCGGCGAGTACGGCTTGCAGCCGCTCCAGCTCGACCGCACCGGCGTCGGCGGCACCCTGCTCCAGCGCGCGATAAAGCCGGACGATCTCGGCGCCGAGCGGCAGCAGGACGGCGCCGCCGCCGCCCGCGCCGCCGGGCCGGGCGGTGACGAGCGGTGCGGCGAACGACGCGTTCAGGCTCTCCACCAGCGTCCAGGCGCGGCGGTAGCTCATGCCCATGGCGCGGCCCGCGGCCGAGATCGACCCGGTCTCGCCAATCAGCTCCAGCAGCCGCGCCTTGCCGGGCCCGAGCGTCGCGCGCCCGCCTACGTCCAGGCGCAAGGTGAGGCGGAGGGCGGGCGGCGCAGCGTTGTCGCGCTTGCGGACGGGACGGGCGGCTTTCGCTCGGTCGGGCTGCGGTTCGGACGGGTTCATGCGCGCAGCATAGGCCCCGGACGGTGTGCATGACATTGCCAAACCATCGGCGTCCGGCCCTTTGGCCCGTATCTTGCTGCCCTCTGGCCTGTATCTTGCTCTGGTTCATGTAGGATTTTACCCTGGCCCTAAGCCGGCAACAGCCACATCGTCACATGGATCTTTGGGCCAAAGATCTTGGGGGCAGATATCTTCGGAGGCACTACAGCATGCGATGGCTCGCAATCCTTCCCTTCCTCGGCATCCTGGCCGGAACCCCTTTTTTCAACAGCGCCGCGCCGTCCATCCTCGGCTTGCCCGTCATCCTGGTCTGGCTGGTGTCATGGGTCGTCGCCACATCCGTCATCATGGCGGTCATCTACCGGTTTGACCCCGTGAATGCCGCCGGCACGGCTGTCGAAGCGCCGCCGGGGCCGCGGCCATGAACATCGCCCTCGGCATCATCTTCGCCTTCGTCCTGCTGGCGCTCGCCCTCGGCATCCGCGCCCGCGGCGGCAAGGACATGGACCTGGAACAGTGGTCGGTCGGCGGCCGCGGCTTCGGCGCGATCTTCGTCTTCCTGCTCATGGCGGGCGAGATCTACACGACCTTCACCTTCCTCGGCGGCAGCGGCTACGCCTACGGGCACGGCGGCCCGGCGCTTTACATCCTGTCCTACGGCTGCCTCGCCTACATCCTGTCCTATTGGATGCTGCCGCCGATCTGGCGGTTCGCCAAGCAGCACCGCCTCATTTCGCAGTCCGACTTCTTCGCCCGCAAATACGACAGCCCGGCCCTGGGCATCCTGGTGGCGGTCGTGGGAGTGATCGCGCTGCTGCCCTATCTCGTGCTGCAATTGAAAGGCCTCGGCATCATCATGTCCGTCGCCTCCTATGGCAGCGTCTCCGCAACCCTTGCCGTCTGGATCGGCGCCACGGTCATCACCGTCTACGTCATGCTGTCGGGCATCCATGGATCGGCCTGGAACTCCGTGCTGAAGGATTTCTCGATCCTGGCCGTCGTGTTGTTCCTCGGCATCTACCTGCCGCTGCATCTCTATGGCAGCTACGCCGACATGTTCGCGGCGATCGAGGCGGCCAAGCCCGGCTTTCTCGCTCTGCCGGCCCACGGCGAGAGCGTGGTCTGGTTCGATTCGACCGTGCTGCTGACGGCACTCGGCTTCTATATGTGGCCGCACACGTTTGGGTCGCTCTATACCGCCCGCGACGCCCAGGTGTTCCGCAAGAATGCGGTGATATTGCCCTTGTACCAGCTCATCCTGCTGTTCGTCTTCTTCGTGGGCTTCGCCGCCATCCTCAAGGCGCCGGGCCTGACGGGGCCGGAGATCGACCTGTCGCTGTTCCGACTGTCGATCGCCAACTTCGATCCGTGGTTCGTTGGCGTGATCGGCGGGGTCGGCGTGCTGACCGCGCTCGTGCCCGGGGCCATGATCCTGATGGCGGCTGCGACCTTGCTGTCCAACAACATTTACCGCTCGATGCAGCGCGATGCGACCGATGCGGCCATCTCCCGCATCGCCAAGCTGATGGTGCCCGTGGTGGCGTTGATCGCCGTGCTGTTCACCCTGCAGGGCGGCAACACGATCGTGGCCCTGCTGCTGATGGGCTACAGCTTCGTGACCCAACTATTCCCGTCGCTGCTCGCGAGCCTGCTGCCGCGCAACCGCGTCACTGCGCCGGGCGCGATGGCGGGAATCGTGGCCGGCGTCGCCACCGTGGCCGCGACGGTGCTCACCCACACGACGACGCGCGACCTGCTGCCGTGGCTGCCGACGCCGCTGCAGGACCTGAATATCGGCATTGTGGCCCTGACCTTGAACTTGATCGCCATGGCGGCGGTGAGTGCCGTGACGCAGCAACGGGCCGGCGCCGGCCAGGCGGCGTTGCAGCGGCCGGGTTAGG
>CAXTJW010000445.1:0-3438 GCA_964244305.1 uncultured Acetobacteraceae bacterium | reverse complement strand
CGAAATCGCCGCGCGCCTGTGCCGCCTTCACCGTGCCGAAGGTGAATTTCTCGCCAGGCACGGGCAGGTCCTTCGCGTCGTCGGTGGTGATCTGCAGCACGACGCCGCTGTTCGGCCCGCCCTTGTAGGTCTGGCCCGTCGAGTGCAGGAACCGCGGCCCGAAACCGACGCAGGTCGCCACGCGCTTGGCGTCGCGGACGCGGGTACGCAGCTTGCGCAGCGCCTCGATATGGGCCGGGTTGCGGTCGATATAGGCCAGTAGCGCCACGTAATCGCCGGGTCCCGCGCGGTCGAGGTGCGCCTTGATCACGTCGTCCAGGCTCTCTTGCCGCAGCGCGTCCTGGTCGCGGGGATCGGTGAACAGCTTGATCCCGTCCGAAATCAGGAACGGCGCCTCGTCCGGCAGCTTGCCCGTGGCGGCGAAGGCGTCGGTCAGCTTCTTGGTCTCGATCTTGCTGGCCTCGACGTCCGGCTGGTCGAACGGGTTGATGCCGATCACGGCCCCGGCGACGGCGGTGGCGAACTCCCACAGGAAGAACTGCTGCGCCACCTGCACGGGGCTCGACAGCGACAGGCGCACCACGGGATGGCCGGCCCGCTCCAATGCCTCGATCGCCGCGTCCTGCGCCGCATCGGGCGCATTGGTCAGGCGCAGATAGGCGAAAACCCGATCCTGCCCGTAGACGTCCGGCTTGCCCAACGGCTCGTCGTCCACCGGGACGATGCCATGGCCCTGCTTGCCCGTGCTCTCGGCCAGCAGCTGCTCGAGCCAGGCGCCCATGTCATAGATGCCGGGGCTGGCGACGATCGTCACCTTGTCCCGCCCGGCCTTGGCGGCGGCGCCCAGGATGACGCCGAGCCGCACGCCGGGGTTCTCGTCCGGCGGCGTTCCGGCGTCGCACGACTGCTCCATCAGCGCGGCCGCATGCAGGAACGCCTTCAGGTCCAGCCCCATCGCGGCGGCCGGGACCATGCCGAAATTCGACAGCACGGAGTAGCGCCCACCGATCGACGGGTCGCCCATGAAGATGTGCCGAAAGCCATCGGCCTCGGCCACATGCTGCATCTTCGAGCCGGGGTCGGTCACCGCCACGAAGTGCTGCCCGGCCTTGTCGCCCACGGCCGTCTTCATCGCATCCCAAAAATACGCCTTGAAGATGTTGGGCTCCAAGGTGCCGCCGGACTTGCTGCTGACGATGCATAGAGTCTTTGCCAGGTCGACGCGGGCATGCAGCGTTGCGATCTGCGCCGGGTCGGTGCTGTCGAGGATCAGCAGTTCGGGGAAGCCCGGCTGCTTGCCGAAGGTTTCGGCCAATACCTCCGGACCCAGGCTCGAACCGCCCATGCCGAGCAGCAGGATATGCTGGAAGCCCTCGGCCTTGATCGCGTCCTGGAACGCTTGCAGCGCCGGCAGGTTCTTGGTGCGGTCGTCGACGATGCGCAGCCAGCCGAGCCACTTCGCCTCGTCCTTGCCAGTCCAGAGGCCCGCATCATGCGCCCAGAGATCCCGCACCTTGCCGGCGCTACGCCATGCCTCCAGCGCCGCCTTCACCTCACCGGCCAGCGGTTCCGGCAGGGTCGCCTCCATGCCGCTCAACTGCTCGCCCAGCATCGCGTTGCGCTTTGCCGCGACCGAGCCGAGCAGCTTGTCCGCAGCGGCTGCGAACAGCTCGACGCCATCCTCGACCAACTGCTGCGTGACTTCGTCCAGCCCGAGCTTGTGCTTCTCGACCGCCGCCATCAGCGCACGCGCGCCTTCGACGTCCTCGGTCAGGCTGGCGCGCGGGTGCCCGTGGTCGCGAAACGCGTCCATCGTCGCCGGCGGGATGGTGTCCACGGTGTCGGGGCCAATCAGCTCCTCGACATACAGCACGTCGCTATATGCCTTGTCCTTCACCCCGGTGCTGGCCCAGAGCAGCCGCTGCGGCAGCGCGCCGGCCGCGGCCAGCTTCTGCCAGCGCGGGCTGCCGACCATCTTGAGATAGGTCTGGTAGGCCATCTTGGCGTTGGCGATCGCCACCTTGCCGCGCAGGGCCGACAGTGCCGTCTCGCCGTTCTTGACCCGTTCGTCGATCCGCTTGTCGATCACGGCGTCGATGCGGCTCACGAAGAAGCTCGCCACGCTGGAGATGCCGGCGACGCTCTCGCCCCGCGCCATGCGGTCCTCCAGCCCGGCGACGAACGCCTCCGCCACCGCCTCATACGCCGCCTGTCCGAACAGCAGCGTCACATTGATGTTCAGCCCGTCGCCGATCAGCGTGCGGATGGCCGCAACGCCCTTGTCGGTGCCGGGCACCTTGACCATCAGGTTGTCGCGGGCGACCGCCTTCCACAGCTTGCGCGCCTCCGCCACCGTCTCGTCGGTGTGCAGCGCGAGATACGGCGAGACCTCGAGGCTGACGTAGCCATCGACGCGGTTCGTCGCCTCGAACACCGGGCGCATCACGTCGCAGGCGTGCTGGATGTCCTCCTCCGCCAGCGCCTCGTAGATGTCGATCGCCGCGTGGTCGCCGCGGTCGGCCAGCTGCTTGAAGCCATCGTCGTAGTCGGTGCCCTCCCCCATCGCCTTCTGGAAGATGCTGGGGTTCGAGGTGATGCCCTTCAGCCCGTCGCGGTCGATCAGCTTCTGCAGGCTGCCATCATGGATGAAGCCGCGCTGGATGAAGTCGAGCCATGGACTTTGGCCAAAGCCTTCGAGCTGTTTCAGTGCGTTGCCGGCCATTGCTGGTTGGGTATCCATGGATCAGTCCCCCTTGCTGCGCTTCGCCTGGGCACGTGCGGCCTCCAGCACCTTGTCGGGCGTGAAGCCAAATTTCTTCAACAGGTCGCCAGCTGGCGCGCTGGCGCCGAACGTGTGCATGCCGATGACCGCGCCGCCCCATCCGACATAGCGGTCCCAGCCCATGACCGCCCCTTGCTCCACCGCCACCCGGCCCACCACGGACCGCGGCAGCACGCTCTCGCGATACGCCTCGTCCTGGCTCTCGAACAGCTCCCAGCTCGGCATCGACACGACGCGGGAGCGGATGCCCTCGGCGGCCAGCGCCTCATGCGCGCCGATGCACAGCGACAGCTCGCTGCCGGTGCCGATCAGGATCACGTCGGGCGTGCCCTCGTCCTTGGTGACTGCGTAGGCGCCGCGGTCCAACCCGGCGGCGGGCGCATACTTGTCCCGGTCCAGCGTCGGCAGCGCCTGCCGGCTCAGGATCATCGCGATCGGCTTGTCGTGCATCTGCATCGCGACCCGCCAGGCCTCCGCGACCTCGTTCGCGTCGGCCGGGCGGATCACCACCATGCCCGGCACCGACCGCAGCGAAATCAGCTGCTCGATCGGCTGGTGCGTCGGGCCGTCCTCGCCCACGCCGATGCTGTCATGGGTGAATATGTAGATGACCGGCAGCTCCATGATCGCCGCGAGCCGGATCGGCGGCTTCATGT
>CAXTJW010000444.1:0-3461 GCA_964244305.1 uncultured Acetobacteraceae bacterium | reverse complement strand
AGAAGCTCTCCATCGCCGCGTTGTCCCAGACGTTGCCCGACCGGCTCATGCTGCATGTGACACCATGATCGGCCAGGAGCTTCTGAAACTGCTCACTGCTGTATTGGCTTCCCTGATCCGAGTGGTGGAGCAGCGCGTCCGGTTTACCACAGCGCCAGATCGCCATCATCAACGCGTCCGCGCGGCACCCTCGGCCAGCACGTCGTGCCAGACCCGCCGGGCCCCATACGTCCGGTCGCTGCCGACGAAGCTGACCTTGACCTGGGCGCCGAGAACTTCGTCGCCGCGCGCCCGGGCACTGGGCGACCGGGAGAGCCAAGCATGGAACCCACTGCGCGAGACACCGAGCGCCTCGCAAAGCCACCGCACCGGCCAGACCTCTCGATGTTTCGCGATGAAGCCGAACTTCACAACGACTCCCTCGCGAAGTAGGCCGCGGCTTTCTAAGAAACACCGGCCTGGGCGGCGTCTGGCCCGGCTGGCTGGAGGACGAGGCCCAGGGCCTTTGCCCGACGATGCAAGTTGGTCAGCACTCGCTGCTTGTAGCGCTCCTCGTAGTAGGATGCGCCAGGATCGGCGTAGGCCATGCCATGCCGCAGGGTGTTGTAGAACAGCACGGCGATTTTGCGGGCGGTGGCCGTAACGGCCTTGGCCTTGCCCACGCGTCCAGACAGCCGGCGGTAGAATGCGCCCAGGGCGGTGTCGGTGCGCCCGACTGTCACCGCGGCCAGCCGTAGCAGTGCCGCTGCCCGATTGCTGGTGCGCCGAGTTCGTGATGACAGCACCTTGCCTCCGGAGATCTTGTTGTGTGGCGCCAGCGCCAGCCATGACGTGAAGTGCTTGGCACTCGGCCACGCCGTCAGGTTGGTCCCGCATTCGCCGACCAGCTTGAGGGCTAGGTAGGGTCCAACACCATGGATTTGGGTGAGGTCCACGCCGAGAATGGCGTGCAGCGCCTCGCGCACCTCAAACGCCGGGGCGTTTGGCTGGCGGGTGGTGTGCCGGGCGGCACGAAGCTTGTCCACTGGCGGCGTAGCGCTGCTTTTCAGCCGCGTCAGGATCGTCTCGATTTGCTTGTCGCAGGCGGCCACCTTGTCCTGGTATACGTCATACAGCTCAACGGCCTGGGTCAGGGCGAAGACGTGCTCCTCCCGATCGTTGCCCACCAGCGCTTGGCGGACCGTCTCGACGGTCGCATGGCACCGCACGTCACGGTAGGACGCCAGGGTGGTTGGGTCGCGCTCGCCGGCCACGATGGCCCGGATGATACGCATCCCCGTCACGCCTGTGATGTCGGACACGACGTGGTGGAGCTGCAGGTTCATCTGGGTCAGCGCTTTCTGCATGTGCTGGATGTGGGCTGCGGCGTAGTCGAGCAGCCGCTCGCGCTGCCGCAGATAGGCCCGCAGCCCAGCGATCTCGGCCTGTGGCCGGAAGCTGCCCCGCAACAGGCCGTATTCGTGCAGCCGCTGCAGCCACTGCGCATCGCTGACGTCGGTCTTGCGACCCGGCACGTGCTTGGCGTCGCGGGCATTGACCAGCACTACCTCGAACCCGCGCTGCTCCAGCACCTCGTAGGCCGGGATCCAGTAGACGCCGGTGGACTCCATTGCGACGGTCTTGATCCCGCACCGGGCAAGCCAGTCCGCCAGGCAATGCAGGTCTTCGGTAAAGGTCTGGAAGGTCCGGACTGGGTCGGTGTCGCGGTCTGGTCCAACGGCTGCCACATGCATCGTGGCGCCGATGTCGATAGCTGCCGCGTCGGGGTGAACCGGGGACAGGTCCCGCCGACTGCGGGACCGCTTTGCTTCAGGCATGGCCTTGGACCCTTCTGCATGAGAACGAAGGAGGGGCTGGGCTGCGGGAGTTGATCAATTTCCTAACCGGGATCGCCAGACGGCGTCACCACACGCAAGTCCGCAACAGCCCATGGACCACGTTTTTTTACGGGGTCAAGTCCACCAAAAAGCCTACGGCCGCTCCCCTCGGGCCAACCATACCGCACCCTGTTTCTGCCGCTACAGGCGGACACCCAGACCGAGCTCGTTTTTTAAAATGTCCCGCTCCATGCGCAGCCGGTCGCACTCCCGCCGCAGCCGCGCGATTTCAGCCGCCTGGTCGGCCGTGGGAACAGGCAGCAGCTTGGAAGCAAAAGGCGCCGGCGGCCGTGCCGTCTCGACCTTGCCCCCGCTTGCCCCATACTGCCGCACCCACCGGCACAGCAACGTCGGGTGCAGGCCAATCTCGGCCGCAACCGCCGTCGCCGTCCGACCGCTGCTGGCCACCAAGTCCACGACCTGGCGCTTGTAGTCCTCTGTGTAGGAGCGCGGCTTCGAGCCCGTCGCCTGCTGATCCATCAAACACCTCCAGCTCAAATCTTGCCTTTGGGTGTTCATGGAACCAAGGGAGGATCAGTCGATCCGGCTTACGTCCGCCGCCAGGCGGCCGCATGGGAGCTTCAGGCGCAGGAGAAGGCGCGGGCGGCCGAGCAGGCGCGAGAGGTGGCGCGCGCGCCGGCACCGTTGCTGCCGGCGTGGCGCGATCCGACCGGGCAGGGTCGGGACAGCCTTGGACGCGGCACGTCTCCTGAGGAGCTGGCGCGGGTTGCCAGTCAGGCACCAGCCGCCATGCGGGAGGTGGAGGCGCAGAAGGATTATCTGCGGGGTGCCTACCGCGATCCCGACCAGGCGGCGGACGCGCTGGACAAGCTGATCGAGCGATCCGGCCGCGACCTTCGTGTGGCCGCACGGACCTTGCGGGAGGACGGGCCGGAGGTGCTGGGCATCTTGCGCGGTCGGGAGGGATTGTTTGCCGGCCGTGCCGCTCAGGACGATCGGGCACGCGCCAGGTCCGCCGCCGCCGCGATCGGCGGCAGCCTGGACCGGGAGGCGGCGGCAAGGGATGCCGCCGTGCGCCACCACACGGGCGAGGTGGAGCAGCAGAAGGCGCGGGATGTCTTGGAGGTGCCGGGGCTATCTCCGGCGGCGCTGGCCACGCTCAAGGCTGTGCAGATGGCCGGACTGACGGCGGAGATACCGCGCGAGGGCGAACGCTATGACGCCCGGCAGCGGCGAAAGGAGGAGCTGGTATCCGCCGCATGGCGCGAGGGCCGGGCCGATCCGCGCGTGGCCAACGAGCTGGACGGGTTCATGGCCGCAGCCAGCCAACGGCTTGGCGAGGAGGGTATGCGGAACGCGTCTCGCGCCGCCAGCAGCGGCAGAAGTATGACCGTGCCCGGCGTCGGGCGTGAGCACCAGGCCGGGCTGGACGAACTGGCCCGCAGCTTCGTGCAAGGGCGCGACGGGATGGCGCTCAGCGCAGGTTGGGATCAGCGGGTGGAGCGGGAGGCGAAGGAAGCCCAACGGCAGCGCGCGCGGGCCGAGGATCGGGAGCGCCGCGGATTGCCGCGTATCCCCCCGGTCAGGACCGCCTACCCGTGCTGAGACGGGCGGGTGATCTTA
>CAXTJW010000443.1:0-3488 GCA_964244305.1 uncultured Acetobacteraceae bacterium | reverse complement strand
TCGAGCCGCCGCCCTCGACCATGTAGCAGGCGACGGTGAACGGGCTGCCGGCGAAGCCGATCAGGGTGGTCGACTCATCCAAACCTGCCTTGGTACGCTGCACGGTCTCGAGGATCGGTGCGATCGCCGCCTCGACTCGGCCCGGGTCCAGCGCCGCGACGTCCTGTCCGGAGGTGAGTCGCGGCAGCACGGGGCCCTCGCCCTCCTTGAACGCCAGGCCATAACCGAGCGCCCAGGGCAGCATCAGGATGTCGCTGAACAGGATGGCCGCGTCGAAACCATAACGCCGGATCGGCTGCAGCGTCACTTCCGAGGCAAGCTTCGGCGTGGTGCACAGGCTGATGAAATCGCCGGCTTGGCCGCGGAGCTCGCGGTATTCCGGCAGGTATCGCCCGGCCTGACGCATGAGCCACATCGGCGGCGGCCAGACTGCCTCGCCTGCCAAAACGCGCAGCAATGGTTTGGTCATCGTGTTCCCTTACTCTTAAGAAGATAGACTTAAGAGTCTTGATGGAGGAGTCATAGGGGGTGTGAGTCGGGGGGTACCCGGTTATCCCCGAGTTATCCCCGCCATGCCCACAGGCGTGAATGCTAGCAAACCATTGTTTTTGGCTCGGGGTTTCCGGGGTACCCCATTCCAGTACACGATGCATCCGCGTACTATCCCCAGTACGGTCCATTGCATCAACGATCCCCGCTCTCATGACTCATGACGCCGCCTAAGCCGCCAACACCGAGTTATCCCCAGCTTCCCCGCACCCCAGGCTCCCCACAATAGCTCTCCAACGATACGGAAACGCCGCGCATGAACCTGCATCTAGTGTCCGACGCGACCGGGGAGACGCTGAACAGCATCGCCCGCGCCACCGTCTCGCAGTTCGAGCAGGCCTCCATCGTCTATCACCGCTGGAGCCTGATCCGGACCCGCTTCCAGCTCCACCGCGTGCTGGAGGGGATCGAGGCCGAGCCGGGCCCGGTGCTGTCGACCGTCATCGACAAGGCGCTGCGCAACGACCTGGAGACCACGTGCCTGCGGCTCGGCGTGTCCGTGCTGAACGTGCTGGAGCCGGTTCTGGTCATGCTGCAGGATCACATCGGCACCCAGGCGCAGTCGCGGCCGGGGCGGCAATACGTGCTGGACGCGGACTATTTCCGCCGTATCGATGCGATGCACTACGTGCTGGCGCATGATGATGGCCAGGCGCAGGCGGGCATCGCCTCCGCGGATGTCGTGCTGGTCGGGGTGTCGCGCAGCTCGAAGACGCCGACCTCGTTCTATCTCGCGAACCGTGGGGTGAAGGCGGCCAACGTGCCGCTGGTGCCGGGCACGCCGGATCCGCCGGGGCTGGAGGCGCCGATCTGCCCGGTGATCGGCCTCACGCTCGACCCGCCGGCATTGATCGAGATCCGCCGGCATCGGCTGAAGCTGATCGCCGCCGGCAACGACACCGGGCGGGTGCGGCAGGACGCCAGCGACTATGTGGATGTCGAGGCAGTGCGCGGCGAGCTGCTATGGGCCCGGCGGCTCTGCACCCGGCGCGGCTGGCCGGTCATTGACGTGACCCGGCGGTCGATCGAGGAGACGGCCGCCACAGTGCTGCAGCTGATGGACGCCTGGCACGAGCGGCGGCGCAAGGAGGCGCTGGCTGCGGCGCAAGTGCTGCCCGCAACGTGATCCAGGCGCCATTCCCGCCGCTGATCCTCGCCAGCCAGTCCACTGCGCGTGCCGGGTTGCTGGCCGCGGCGGGGCTGCGGTTCGAGGCGCGGCCCGCCCGGGTGGACGAGTCGGCGATCAAGCAGGCCTGCCGGGCAGAGGGCCTCGACGCCGCGGATACCGCGCTGACGCTTGCCGGGTTGAAGGCGGAGCGTGTCCGCGATCCCGACGCGCTGGTAATCGGCGCGGACCAGCTGCTGGTGTGCGGGGAGGAGTGGTTCGACAAGCCGGCCGACATCGACGGCGCCCGCGGCCACCTCCGGGCGCTGCGTGGGCAGACGCATCGGCTGGTCACCGCCGTGGCCTGCATGCGCGGCGGCCAGGAGGTTTGGCGGCACATCGCGGAGCCCCGGCTGCGCATGCGGGACTTCAGCGATGCGTTCCTCGACGCCTATTTGGCGACCGAGGGTGAGGCCATCCTGGCCTGCGTCGGCGCGTACCGGCTGGAGGGGATGGGCATGCATTTGTTCGACGGCATCCAGGGCGAGCACTCCGCCATCCTGGGCCTGCCGATGCTGCCGCTGCTGGGGTTCTTGCGCCAGCATGGATTGGTCTTGAACTAGCCGACGTCTTTGCCGGATTGGGCTGCGTGCGATAGGGTCGGCGTTACGGAGCAACCAACAAAAGGGGTGAGGAATGGCGGTCAGCAAAATCTATCCGGATGCGACGGCGGCGCTGGCCGGGGTGCTGCGGGACGGCATGGTGATCATGGCCGGCGGCTTCGGCCTGTGCGGCATCCCGACGGCGCTGATCGAGGCGATCCGCGAGAGCGGCGTCAAGGACCTGACCTGCGTATCGAACAACGCGGGCGTGGACGACGCCGGGCTGGGCCTGCTGCTGCAGACGCGGCAGGTGCGCAAGATGATTTCTTCCTACGTCGGCGAGAACGCGACGTTCGCGAGGCAGTATCTGGCGGGCGAGCTGGAGATCGAATTCAATCCGCAGGGCACCCTGGCCGAGCGCATCCGTGCCGGCGGGGCTGGCATTCCGGCATTCTACACCCGCACCGGCGTCGGCACCGCGATCGCCGAGGGCAAGGACGAACGCGAGTTCGACGGCCAGCGCTACATCATGGAACGGGGGATCGTGGCCGACCTCGCCATCGTGCACGCCTGGCGCGGCGACCCCGAGGGCAACCTGGTGTACCGAATGACGGCGCGGAACTTCAACCCGGTCATGGCGACGGCCGCGAAGATGGTGGTGGCGGAGGTCGAGGAGCTGGTGGAGCCGGGTTCGCTGGACGGCGACCATATCGTCACGCCGGGCATCTTCGTGAATCGCATCGTCCAGGTGCCGCACGTCGTGAAGCGCATCGAGCAACGCACGATCCGCAAGCGCGACGTGGCCCCCGTCCCGGCTGCGGCCGGCACCGATTCGCTTCCGGCGTAAGGAGACGCAGCATGGCCTGGACCCGAGACGAAATGGCGGCCCGCGCGGCGCGGGAGCTGGAAGACGGCATGTATGTCAACCTCGGCATCGGCATTCCGACCCTGGTCGCCAACCACATCCCGCCCGGCATCAACATCCAGCTGCACAGCGAAAACGGCATGCTGGGCATTGGCGCCTTCCCGTTCGAGGGCGAGGAGGACGCCGACCTGATCAACGCCGGCAAGCAGACCGTGACCAAGCTGCCGACCACGAGCTTCTTCGACAGCGCGGCGAGCTTTGCCCTGGTGCGCGGCGGGCATATCGCGATCTCGATCCTGGGTGCGCTGCAGGTGGCGGAGAACGGCGACCTGGCGAACTGGATGATCCCCGGCAAGATGGTGAAGGG
>CAXTJW010000442.1:0-3489 GCA_964244305.1 uncultured Acetobacteraceae bacterium | reverse complement strand
ACCGAGCCGGTCAGCAGCTCGACCGGCACCGGCGACAGCCGCGACAGCGTGCGGAAATGCTGTTTTGCCAACACCTCGGTCGGCGCCATCAGCGCGGCCTGCGCCCCGGCCTCCGCGGCGCGCAGCATGGCCAGCAGCGCCACCAGCGTCTTGCCCGACCCGACATCCCCCTGCAGCAGCCGCAGCATGCGGTGCGGCGCGGCCAGGTCGGCGTCGATCTCGGCCAGCGCCTGATGCTGCGACGGCGTCGGGGTGAAGCCGAACCGCTCCAGCGTTTGCGTCCGAAACCGGCCATCGCCCAGCAACGCCCGGCCCGGCCGTTGCCGCTCGCGCTGCCGCATCCAGGCCATCGCGACCTGGTGCGCCAACAGCTCGTCATACGCCAAACGCCGCCGCGGCAGGTCGCCCGGCGGCTCGACCGGCTGCTGCACCGCCCGCAGCGCATCGCGGAAACTCGGCCAACGCTCGCGCCGCATCAGTGCCGGGTCGTGCCACTCGTCGAGGTCCGGCACCCGCTCCAGCGCGTGCCGCATGGCGTTGCGGAGCTGGCCCGGGAACAGCCCGGCGGTCAGTGGCCACACCGGCTCGATCCCCGGCAGCAGGCTCGCGTGCTGCGCCGGCACGACGTGGTCCGGCTTCGGCATCGTCAGCCGCTCGGCAAACCCCTCCAGCTTGCCGGAGACGACCAGCTTGGCGCCGGGCAGCAGCGGCCGGGGCGGGGGGCGGCCGAAATACACCAGCTCCATGAACCCGGTGCCGTCGGTGCAGACGACGCGCCACGGCTGCCGCGGCGTTTCCGGCGCATCCTGCCGCACCACTTCGACCGCCAGCGTCGCGACCTGCCCGGGCTGCGCCGTGCGGATCGTCGGGCGGCTGCGGCGGTCCATGTAGGAATCGGGCATGTGGAACAGCAGGTCCAGCATCCGGGGGCCGCCCGCCACACGCTCGATCAGCTTCGCGAGCGCCGGCCCGACGCCGCGCAGCTCCGTCACCGGCGCGAACAGCGGCGCAAGAATTTCGTCCATAGCGGGCGTCGATGTGCTTGATGGCAAGGGCGGGCTGACTTTGCAGGAGGTCGCCGCTATATGACAGCCCGTTGCCAGGGACCCAAGTGTGCAGAAACCCGAGACCGACCCAACACCCGACATCGCATCCGATAGCGGGCCAATCGACAGCCGCCGCCGCCGCATCCTGTTCCGCGCCACCCACCGCGGCACCTACGAGAACGACATCCTGATCGGCAACTACGTGCGCGCCCGGCTGGCGGCGTTCACCGAGGCCGACCTCGACGCGCTGGAGGAAGTGATGGAGATGCCCGACGCCATGCTGGCCGACTGGCTCACCGGGCGGCAGCCGATCCCTGCCGACTGCGACACTCCGATGCTGCGCGCGATTCGCCGGGCAGCCGAGGACGGGGAGGGCCAGCCGAAATGACCGCCACCATCCATGGCGCGCCCGAGGGGTTTGACGCATTGCTGCTCGCCCAGCGCCGGGCCGAGCACAAGGGCGCCGTCCTGCACGTGGCCCGCGACGACAGCCGCATGGCCCGGCTGTCCGAGGCGCTGAGTTTCTTCGCGCCCGACATGGAGCTGCTGCGCTTCCCGGCCTGGGACTGCCTGCCCTACGACCGCGTCTCGCCCAACCCCGAGATCGTGTCCGAACGCATCGCCACCCTGGCGCGGCTGCTGGAGCCCGCGACGCGGCCGCGCCTCGTGCTCACCACCGTTAACGCCCTGGTGCAGCGTGTGCCGCCGCGCCCGGTGTTCGAGGGCGTGAGCATGGTGCTGCGCGCGGGCGGCACCGCCGATTCCGACGCGATCACCAAGTTCCTGGAGGCCAACGGCTACGGCCGCGCCGGCACCGTCATGGAGCCCGGCGAATACGCCACCCGCGGCGGCATCATCGACATCTACCCGGCCGGCGAGCCCGATCCGGTCCGCCTCGACCTGTTCGGCGACACCATCGAGAGCCTGCGCCGCTTCGACCCCTCGACCCAACGCAGCACCACCAAGCTGCCATCCCTGATCCTCCGCCCGGTTTCCGAAGTGCCGCTCGATACCGCGAGCGTGACCCGGTTCCGCGAGGGCTGGCGGGAGCTGTTCGGCCCCAAATCGGCCGAGGACCCGCTGTATCAGGCGATCTCCGACGGCCGCCGCTACCCCGGCATGGAGCACTGGCTGCCGCTGTTCCACGACGGCATGGACACGCTGCTGGACTATTTGCCCGAAGCCTCCGTGAGCCTCGACAACCAGTCGGAGGAGGTATTGGAGGCCCGCCTCGAGATGATCGCCGACCATGCGCAGGCCCGCCAGGCGGTGCCGCGCGACAACGAGGTGCCGTATCGCCCGTTGCCGCCGGGCCGGCTGTATTTGGACCGCGCCGGCTGGGACGCGATGCTGGCGGCCGGGCCGGTGATGGTGTTCAGCCCCTATGGCCGTGCCGACGGCGCCGCCGGCGTCGATGCCGGGGGGCGACCGGGCTACGTGTTTACCAAGGCCGGCGCAGCAACCGGCGAGAACGTGTTCCACCAACTGCGCGAGCAGGCGACGGCCTGGGCCGGGCAGGGGCGCCGCACCGTGGTCGCCGCATGGACTCGCGGCTCGCGTGAGCGCCTGGCGCATCTGCTGCGGGAAAACGGCTTCAAGGCCGAGCAGGTGGACGGCTGGCGCGAGGCGCAGAAGCTGCCCACCAGCGTCACCGGGATCGTGACCCTGGGACTGGAGCGCGGTTTCGTCGCCGGGCAGGTCAGCGTCGTCAGCGAGCAGGACCTGCTGGGCGAGCGCATCAGCCGCCCGCCGCGCCGCCGCAAGCGCGCGGACCAGTTCATCGCCGAGGCGACCGAAATCGCCGAGGGCGATCTGGTCGTGCACCAGGAATACGGCATCGGCCGCTACGACGGGCTCGAGACCCTGCGCGTCGGCCCGGCGCCGCACGACTGCCTGCGCCTGATCTACGACGGCAGCGAGAAGCTCTATCTGCCGGTCGAGAACATCGAACTGCTCAGCCGGTTCGGCAGCGAGTCCGGCGGCGTGGCACTCGACAAGCTCGGCGGCAGCAGCTGGCAGGGCCGCAAGGCGCGCATGAAGCAGCGCATCCGCGACATGGCGGGCGAGCTGATCCGCACCGCCGCCGCTCGGCGGGTACGGGAGGCCACGAGCCTGGCACCGGCCGAGGGAAGCTGGGACGAGTTCTGCGCCCGCTTCCCGTTCGCCGAGACCGACGACCAGGCGCGCGCGATCAGCGACGTGTTGGAGGACATGGCCGCCGGCCGCCCGATGGACCGGCTGATCTGCGGCGACGTCGGCTTTGGCAAGACTGAAGTGGCCCTGCGCGCCGCCTTCGTGGCTGCGATGTCGGGCGCGCAGGTCGCGGTCGTGGTGCCGACCACCTTGCTCGCCCGGCAGCATCACCGCACCTTCAACGCGCGATTCGCTGGGCTGCCGATCAAGATCGGCCAGCTGTCCCGCATGGTGACGGCCAAGGAGGCGG
>CAXTJW010000441.1:0-3491 GCA_964244305.1 uncultured Acetobacteraceae bacterium | reverse complement strand
CGCAGTTTGCGCAGCGGATCGCCGCGCATGCCCGTGATGTCCGTGCCTTCGAACCAGACCGTCCCGGCGGTCGGTTCAATCAGCCGCAGCGCCAGCCGCGCCGTGGTGCTTTTGCCGCAGCCGCTCTCCCCCACCAGCGCCAGCGTCTCGCGTGGGAACAGCTTGAATGACAGGCCGTCCACCGCGCGGACATTGCCCACGGTGCGCGGCAGCAGCAGTCCACGGCGCATCGGATAGTGCTTGGCCAGGCCCGCCACCTCCAGCAGCGGTGTGGTCAAGCGGCCAGCTCCTCGACGGGAGCGCGAATGCAGGCGGCCATGTGGTCGGCGCCTAAGCCGCGCAAGGCCGGGTCGGTGCGGGTGCATTCGGCGGCGGCGAACACGCAGCGGGGGTGGAACCGGCAGCCCGCCGGCAAGTCGAACGGCGCGGGGACGGAGCCCTCGATCGCCAGCAGGCGCGACCGGGTTTCCTCGATGCGGGGGACGCTGCCCAGCAGACCGAGCGTATAGGGATGCTGCGGATCGTCGAAGATCGCCGTGCCGCTGGCGCGCTCGACGACGCGGCCGGCATACATCACCGCGACCTCGTCCGCCATCTCGGCCACCACGCCGAGGTCGTGGGTGATCAGGATGATCGCCATGCCGGACTGCGCCTGCAGGTCGCGCAGCAGGTCGAGGATCTGCGCCTGCACCGTGACGTCCAGCGCCGTCGTCGGCTCGTCGGCGATCAGCAGGTCCGGATCGCACGACAGCGCCATCGCAATCATCACCCGCTGCCGCATGCCGCCGCTCATCTGGTGCGGATAGTCGTCGAACCGCCGGGCCGCGGCAGGGATGCGCACACGGTCCAGCGCGGCGATGGCCCGGGTCCGCAGATCGGCATTGGACGCCCGGCGGTCATGGGCGCGCATCGCCTCGGTGATCTGGTCGCCGACGGTGAACACCGGGTTGAGGCTGGTCATCGGCTCCTGGAAGATCATGCCGATGCGGTTGCCGCGAATGGCGCGCATGCCGCTGTTCGGCAGCGCCAGCAGGTCCTGGCCATCGAACACCACGCGCCCCGCCGCGACACGGCCCGGCGAAGGCACCAGCCGCATCACCGAGAGCGACAGCATGCTCTTCCCGCAGCCGCTCTCGCCGACGATGCCCAGGGTCTTGCCGCGGGCGACCGACAGGCTCACGCCGTCCACCGCCGGCACGTCGCCTGTGGAGCCGCGGAAAACCGTCCGCAGCCCCTCGACCATCAGGAGATCAGCCACTCAGGAGCGGTAGTCGGGCCGGTCGTGCTCCACCAGGCGCAGGCAGCTTTCCCACATCATCTCATAGTGGTCGAGGCTGCCCTCGCGGTTAAACTGCTCCGCCGTGTGCAGGCGCACTGCTTCCGGCGGCGTGACGAGCTCGGCCCCACCCGCGAGCGCCGCGACCTGCGCCTGGCAGGCACGCTCGAGATAGTAGATGTTGCTGAACGCCTCCGGGATGGTGCGCCCGGCGACCAGCAGCCCGTGGTTCTGCAGGATCATCGCCCGGTGGTCGCCGAGGTCCGATACCAGCCGCTCCCGCTCGTCGAGGTCGAGCGCGATGCCCTCGTAGCCGTGGTAGGCGAGGTGCCCGTAGAACTTCAGCGCGTGCTGGCTGATGGGCAGCAGGCCGTGCTTCTGCGCCGCGACGGCCATGCCGGCGGCGGTGTGGGTGTGGACGACGCACATCAGGTCGTGCCGGGCCATGTGGATGGCGGAGTGGATGCAGAACCCGGCCGCGTTCACCTGGCGCGACTGGTTCTCGTCGCCGACGACGTTGCCGTCATAGTCGATCTTCACCAGGTCGGACGCCCGCATCTCGTGGAACATGACGCCGTATTGGTTGATGAGGAAGTGGTTCTCCGGCCCCGGCAGCCGTGCGCTGATATGGGTGTAGATCAGGTCGGTCATACGGTGGTGCGCGACCAGCCGATACAGCGCCGCCAAGTCGCAGCGGACCTTCCATTCCTCGGCCGAGACGCCGGCGAGCGATGCTGGTGTGGTGGCGACGTTCATGAGGGGCTCTCCTGTTCTTACTGACCGATAATCGGCCTTGGGGCATGGTGCGGTCAAGCGCGGGGCGGTCGGGCTATGGTGCGAGCGTCGCGATTACGTCATCGGCGTGCCGAACCGGCAGCGGGCTTCTCCGGCTCGAAACGGATGCGGAGCCGCATGCCGGTCGCCTTGGCGAACCGCTCGAGCGTGCGGGTGGATGGCATGGTGCGCCCGCTTTCCAGCCGAGCGATCACGGTCTGCGTCGTCCCCATCGCCGCCGCAACCTGTTCCTGCGTCATGTCGGCATGGTTGCGGGCTGCGATCAGCGCCCCAGCCAGGGAGGATTCGTTCTCCAACGCATTATAGGCAGCCATGAATGCAGAGTCTTTTTCCCATTCCCGGAAAGACTCCTCGACCGGAATAAACTTGCGTGTCATCTCGAACTATCTTTCCTTGAGCCGGGGGCAATCCCTCCGGCACGCAACTCTCGTTTCCCGCTCAGTCCTGCGTGACCTCCTTGGCCCTTCGCAAGGCGATCTCGATCTCGCGACGCGGCGTCTTTTGGGTTTTTTTTGCAAATACATGCACAACGACGACGCGACGACCGCTGGCGGTCACGTAGGCGGCGCGGGCGATCCCGTCCTTACCCTTCAATCGCATCTCCCAAACCGGCCCTTGCAGGTGCTTCACGTAGGGTTCCCGCATCCGCTCGAGACCGTAGCTGCCGATCATCTCCACAATCCGGCGGAAGGATGCCCGAATGTCGTCAGGCATCCCGTCGAGCGCAGCTTTCACGTCTTCGTCCAGATACTCGACGCGCCACCTCATTCCGGAATATACCAATTTTGCGATATCTTGCAAGCTGCCTTGCCCCGAGTGTCCCCACTTTTCTAGGAGAGGGAATCTAACGCCGGCATCGCCTGCGACAGGCGCCCACCCTGGCGCACAGGCTCCACGCTCACGGCCAAGCCCGTCCGGTCGTCGGTCACCACGAACACCCCGCAGACCGTCGCCTCGCCGGCCGCCGGCTGCAGGCGTTCGCCGGGCATCTTGGACCAGAACCGCGCGGCAGAGCCCTCCTTCGCCATGCCAATCACGCTGTCGTAGTCGCCGCACATGCCGGCGTCCGACTGGAACGCGGTGCCGCCGGGCAGCACTTGGTGATCGGCCGAAGGGCAATGCGTGTGCGTGCCGACAACAAGCGACACCGACCCGTCGAAGGAATGCGCATAGGCCATCTTCTCGCTCGTGGCCTCGGCATGGAAATCCGCCACGATGGCCGACACGCTGGAGCCCAGCTTGTAGCGCGCCAGCAGCTCCGCCGTGCCGCGGAACGGGCAGTCGAGCGCGTCCATGAACAGCCGGCCCATGGCGTTCAGCACCAGCGCGCGGCGCCCATCCGCCAGCGCCACTACGAACGACCCGGCGCCCGGCGTGCCCGGCGGAAAGTTCAGCGGCCGGATCACCCGCGGCTCCTGCG
>CAXTJW010000440.1:1468-3491 GCA_964244305.1 uncultured Acetobacteraceae bacterium | reverse complement strand
GCGTTGTCGCCGGCCAGCGCGTAGGGCCGATTGAGGAACGGCATCATGTGCTCGGCGTAGTCCGAGTAGTATTCGTAGCTCTTGAGCAGCATGAACGCCGCGCCGAGTGCCCCAGTGATCAGCAAGGCGCGCGCGGTGTCGCGGTTGCGCCCCATCTTCGACAGCTCGATCCCCGCGGTCATCGTCAGGCTCGATGTGATCAGCAGGACGGTGTTGATCGCGCCGATCCACATCTTGAGATGCTGCGACGCCGCCTGCACCGAACTCGGGAACAACACGCGCAGCACCGCCGCGGTCAGGAACAGCCCCGCGAACAGCAGCAGCTCGGTGACCAGCCATGCCCACATCCCCAGCGTGCCGACCCGGCGCTGCTGATCGACGGTGGTGAACTGGTGCGCCAGTTCGGTGCCGGCCGTCTCCGCAACCGCCTCCGACACGGCTACGTCCGTTCGCTGGATTTGATGGGATAGTCGTACGGCTCGAAATCCACCGTGGGCGGAGTGATGAAGTTGAACTCCGGCGGCGGCGACGTCGTGGTCCACTCCAGGCCCTTGGCGTTCCAAGGATTGTTCGGCGCACGCCGCCCAAACCATAGCGACCAGACAAGGTAGGTCATCGGAAACAAGTAGCCCGCCGCCAGCACCACGGCCCCGGCAGACGACAGCACGTTCAGTAATTGGAACTCGGGCGGATAGGTATGGTAGCGCCGGGGCATGCCGAGATAGCCCAGTATGAACTGCGGGAAGAACGTCAGGTTGAACCCGAGGAACATCAGCAGCGCCGCGATCCGGCCCCAGACCTCCGGATACATGCGCCCGGTGAACTTCGGCCACCAGAAGTGCAGCCCGCCGAGAAAGGCCAGCATCGTCGCGCCCACCATGATGTAGTGGAAGTGCGCGACGACGAAGTAGGTGTCGTGCACGTGCTCGTCCACCGCGAGCGACGCCAAGAATAGCCCCGTCAGCCCGCCCAGCACGAACAGCCCGATATAGCCCATCGCGAACAGCATCGGCGTGTCGAGCCGGATGTCGCCCTTATGGATCGTCGCGGTCCAGTTATACACCTTCACCGCCGACGGCACCGCGACGGCGAAGCTCAGGAACGAGAACACCGTCGCGGCGACCTGGCTTTCGCCGTTGACGAACATGTGGTGGCCCCAGACGAAGAAGCTGATGGAGGCGATGCCGAGGCTGGCAATGGCGACGAACTTGTAGCCGAACAGCTTCTTCTGCGCGAAGGCGGGCACGATCTCGCTCATCACGCCCATGCCCGGCAGCACCATGATGTAGACGGCGGGATGCGAGTAGAACCAGAACAGATGCTCGAACAGCACCGGGTCGCCGCCGAGGGTGGGGTCGAACACGCCGATGTGGAACACCCGCTCCATCAGCAGCAATATCAGCGCGACGGTGATGACGGGGGTGCCGAGCAGGAAAATCAGCGACGTCGCATAGTGCGACCAGACAAACACCGGCATGCGGAACCACGTCATGCCGGGTGCGCGCATGGTGTGGATGGTCACGACGAAGTTGAGCCCCGTCAGGATCGAGCTGAACCCGGCGATGATGACGCCGATCAGCGCCGGGGCGACCCAGAAGTTGGAATAGGTCGTGCTGTAGGGGGCGTAGAACGTCCAGCCGGTGTCGACGCCGCCCACCACCAGGGTAATCACGGCGAACAGCGAGCCGCCCATGAACAGGTACCAGCTCAACCGGTTCAGCTTGGGGAACGCCAGGTCCTTCGCCCCGATCATGATGGGGATCAGGAAGTTGCCGAAAGTCGCGGGAATCGATGGGATCAGGAAGAACCACACCATGATCACGCCATGCAGCGTGAACAGCTTGTTGTAGGTGTCGTTGGTGAAAATGGACCCATCGGGGACCACCAGCGACAAGCGGACCAGACCGGCCGCGATCGCGCCCAGAATGAAGAAGGCGGTGATGCTGGCCAGATACAACAGGCCGATCCGCTTGTGGTCCACGGTGAAGAACCAGGACCGCAGCGTATGGGTTTCGTGCAGGTA
>CAXTJW010000440.1:0-1368 GCA_964244305.1 uncultured Acetobacteraceae bacterium | reverse complement strand
TAGCCCTTGATGGGCTGTTTCTCCGGCGTCAGGATCTTGTCGCGCAGGAAGCCGTCATCGGCCACCCGCGTCCCGCCGGACTGCACCGGCACCGAAGTGTTGTATAGGCCCTCCAACGCCGGCGCCCGCTCCGTGGGCGTGGCGCCGTGGCATCCGCCGCAGCCGTAGGAGGCGAACAACGTGTGCCCGGTCGACGCCAGCGTCTTGCCCTGCTCCGAGCCCGAGTGCGTCAGCCAGTCCTCGTAGTCGCCCGGCGTCATGATGGTGATCGTGCCGCCCATCACCGAGTGGTCGGTGCCGCAGAACTCGGAGCACAGCAAATGGTAGCTGCCGGGCGTGTCGGCCTTGAACCAGAACTCCGTGTAGCGGCCCGGCAGCGTTTCCATCTGGATACGCAGCGCCGGAACATACAGGCCGTGGATGACGTCCTGCGAGATCATGCGGATCAGCACCGGCTCGCCCATCGGCACGTGCAGGTCGTTGATCTCGGCCTGGCCGGTCGGGTGCTGGAATTTCCACATCCACTGCCGCCCGATCGCGTTGATTTCCAATGCGCCGGGCGGCACATGCCGGTGCTCGTCATAGAGGCGCGCGGCCCAGACGAAGAAAAACAGCGTCAGCACGAACGGGATGATCATCCAGCTCATCTCGATCAGCACGCTGCGGTTCTCGCTGGTCGTGCGGTCCACGACCTGGCCAGCCCGGTAGCGGATGGCGAACCAGCCGATGGAAATGAAGATCGGCACCGTCAGCAGCAGCGTGACGACGGTGAACGACAGGATGATGCGATCGACCTCGACGGCGCTCGCGGAGGCGGATTGCGGCCAAAGCCCAAGAAGCTGCTGCGGGAGGTGGATCAAGGCGAGGGCTCCAGGGAACGCCCGGCGACCAGCGCCATGGCACGGCCGATCGGGATGCGCGCCCGCGTATGGGCCGGGTCGGTCCAGGCATAACCACCGATTTTCTGCTCCTCGGCCCGCTGCGTTTGGCGCAGGTCGCGGTAGGGGTCGTTCTGCAAGTGCGGGCCGGGCGGGATGATGTCGGCGCTTTGCTGGGTCGTCAGCGGCGGCTGGTCGGCGTTGTCGGCGCCGCGGAAGGCGTTGAGCATGACAATAAGCAGCGTGACCGAGACGACGACGGTGACTGCAAAGCCGGCCAGGATCCGCCCGACCATGCGGGTGCTGATGTCTTCCGTCTCGTAGCCGAGCGATTTCGCCTCCGGGTTGGGCGCCACGGAGGGTTCGCCGCGGCCGGAGTCGGGATCCTCGGACTCAAGCGCCTCCGGCCTGATGGCCCCGGACCTAACGGTTGTCGGCGCAGGCGCTCGCCGGCCGAACCATGCGATGCCGCTGACCACGGTCATCCCGG
>CAXTJW010000439.1:0-3492 GCA_964244305.1 uncultured Acetobacteraceae bacterium | reverse complement strand
CGACCGCGCGCCGGAAGCGTGCAGGCATCTCGGTGTGGACCCGGGTCTCGACCCGTAGCGGTTGCGCGTCGAGGTTCATTCACCGGTTGCCCAATGACGTTCGGCGGGCCCGCTATACCGGTATGGCATCTGCCGCGGCATGGGACCCTTGTTGCGCTCGTGCCGGCTGGTCTGCTCCCAGGCATGCGACAGGATGCCGACGCTGCGCGACAGGCAGAAGATGCCGCGGGCCAATGGTGCGGGAAAGCCGAGCTCGGCGTAGATCACGGCCTTCACCCCGTCGATGTTCATGGGGATGCGCCTGCCCTTGCGGGCCTGCAGCACCGCCTCGACCGACCGGCCGATCGCCGCGAACCGTCCGCCGACGGCCCCGGCCGCGACTGCCTCCTCCACAAGGTCCAGCAGCCGGCCCGCGCGAGGGTCGATCGGATGGAACCGGTGGCCGAAGCCCGGGATGAAATGACCCTTGGATGTCACGAATGCGTCGAGCGCCTGAGCCGTCGCATTATCCAGGGCCGCGCCTTCCCCGGCCCGGCGCGCGATGTCCTCGTACAACTCCACCGCCTGCTCCCCGGCGCCGCCTTGCACGTCATCCAGCACGTTCACTGCGGATGCCATGGCGCCGTTCAGCGGCAGGCCACAGCTGATGGCCATGCGGGCGATGGCGATGGACGGCGCGTGCGGGCCGTGATCCACCGCGGCCACCAGCGCCGCCTCCAGCAGCCGGGCCTGGGCCGCGCTGGGGCGGTCTCCCCGCAACATCAGCCAGATCATCGCGGGAAAGCCCATGTTCCCGATCAGCTCCTGTATGGGATAGCCTCGGACGCGGATGACCCCGGGCTCGATGTCGATGATGTCCCGTGCGCCAGTAGTCGGCGGCCAGGTCGCGCGTGGCATCGGTCATGTGACATTCTCCTGCTTCAGGCGGTCGATCGTTGCGTTATCGTAACCGAGACGCCGCAGCCAAATGTGTGTGTCGGCGGACAGTGGCGGGGCGGGACCCGCCGGGGCCGGGTTGGCGTCGCCGAACCGGAAGCCGCAGCGTGTGGCCCGTTGCAGGCCGTCCGGCGCCGCCATCTCGGCCACGAAGCCGCGGCCGCGGACGTGCGGGTGGGCGATGATCTCGGGCACGCCCAGCACCTGCCCGGAAGGCACCCCGGCAGCAACGAGCACCCCGTCCCACTCCGCGGCGCCACGCCGGGCCAGCAGGGGCTCCAGCTCGGCCGTGAGCGCCCCGCGGTTGCGCTTGCGGGAGTGGCGGTCTGAGAAGCGGGCGTCTTGGGCCAGGGCGGGCGCTCCGAGCACGGCGCAGAGGGCGACGAACTGCTTGTCCTCGTTGGCCGCGATGTTGATGGGGCCGTCGCCGGTCGCGAAGGTGCCGGACGGGGCGGCGGTGAAGTTGGCGTTGCCCATCGGTTCCGGCGTGATGCCGACGTTCAGGTGGTTTGATACGACCCAGCCCATCGTCGCGAGGGTCGCCTCGAGCATGGACACGTCGATCAGGCACCCGAGCCCTGTCTGCCGCGCACCCACCAGCGCAGCGGCGACCGCGAAGGCCGCGGTCAGGCCGCCAACCGTGTCCGACATGGGGAAGCCCACCCGCAGCGGCGCGCTATCGGCATCGCCGGTGATGCTCATGACGCCCGCCATGCCCTGCACGATCTGGTCGTATGCGGGGCGATGCGCGAGCGGGCCGTCCCGGCCGAAGCCGGAAATGGCGCAGTAGACCAGGGCCGGTCGCAGCGGCTTTAGCACGTCATAGCCAAGGCCCAGGCGCTCCATAACGCCGGGCCGATAGTTTTCCACCAGCACATCGGCTTCCGCGACCATGCGCCTCAGGACCGCCTTGCCGTCCGGGTGCTTGAGGTCGAGCGTCATGGACTGCTTGCCGCCGTTCACCGCGACGAACGACGCGCCCATGCCCCGCTTCGCCGCCTCGGGGTCTGCACCCAGACGCCGGGCAAGGTCCCCTCGGCCAGGCTGCTCGACCTTGATCACCTCGGCTCCCATCAGCGCAAGCTGGTACGTGCAGAACGGCCCCGCCAGCACGTTCGTCAGATCCAGGACGCGCACGCCTGCGAGCGGAGTCATGCTTCGCCCCCTGCCACACCGTGCAGGGCGGGCACGAACGCCGCCGCGTCGCCACCGAGGTTGCGGGTCATCTGGGACACGGCCTCCAGCAGGGCGGACACATGCCGGGCGACGAAGGGCTCCGTGACCCGCGAGGCGGGACCGGCGACCGTGACTGCGCCTGCCAGCGCCTGGTGTGGTCCGAACACCGGGGCCGACAGGCCCGACGTGTCCGGATCGCGCTCGCGGTAGGCGGCGTGGAACATGCGTCGCCGGATGGTCTCGTACGGCTCGCCGCCCGCGTCGGCGAATGCCAGCAGCACGCGGCCGCCCGAGCCGGCTTCCAGCGGGAGGACGTCGCCTTCGCGCACACTGTAGCGGACCATGTGCCGGCTCTCGACGCGGTGCAGAGCAACGCGCGCCCGGCCCTCACGGACGTGAAACACCACGCTCTCGCCTGTAGACTCCATCAGGGCTCGCATGACGGGCAGGACAACGTCGCCCATGTCATGGGCCCGCTGGTAGAGACCACCCAGCCGGAGCGCCTCGGAGCCGATTCCGTAACGGCCGTCGTCGAGGCGCAGCAGGAGGCGGGCATGCAGCAGCGACTGGATCAGGCGCAGCAGCGTGCTTTCGTACAGGCCGGTGCGCGCGGCAATCTCGGCCAGGGCGAGCGCGTCGTCGTCGGACCCGTATGCCGCGAGGACCGACAGCGCACGATCCACCGCCGCCGCTCCGCCGGGAGCCTCGCCCCCCAGCAAGGGCCGGGTCGCCCCCTGCCCGATGGTGTCGTCCAGTTGCATCGCCCTACTCCTCCGTCATCACCAGCCGCAACGACAGCGTGAGCGCGATCGCTACTACAAGCACGTCGGCCAGGCCCAGCATGCCTGCCGAAAACGATCCGGTCGCGTCTTTCAGGAAACCCACCATGTACGGTCCGACAAAACCGCCGAACGCGCCGACCGAGTTGATGAATGCCAAGCCGCCCGCTGCCGCGGCCCCGGTCAGGAAGCGGCTCGGGATGGTGTAAAACACGGTCCGGGCCGAGATCGTTCCAACCAGCCCCAAGGTAAGCCCGACCAGTGCCGGGACCAACGCCTCGAACAGGACGGACAGCACCAGTCCGACCGCACCCAGCAGGCAGGCGAGTGCCAGGTTGTTGATGGCCCTACCCCTGCGGTCCACTTGCCGGGCCCAAAGCAACATGCCGACGGTTGCAAAGAAGTAGGAGATAGCGGAGACGAAGCCGATCGCCAGGTTGCCCAGGCCATGGCCGCGCAGGATCAGCGGAAGCCATATGCCGATGCCGTAGCTGCCGATCGTGAAGGCGAACGTGATGCCTGTCAGGATCAGCACGCGCGGATCCCGCAACGCGGCCAGCATATCCTTCTTCGGCCGCTCGCGTCGTTCCGCCGCCAGGAC
>CAXTJW010000438.1:0-3505 GCA_964244305.1 uncultured Acetobacteraceae bacterium | reverse complement strand
CGATCTCGAACAGCGTGCCGTCGACCTTGACGCGGGTGAAGCCCTTGCGCTGCAGATCCGCGAGTTCCTTGCGGTATTCGCCCTTGCGGTCGCGCACGACGGGGGCCAGCAGCAGCAGCCGTGTGCCCTCTGGCATGGCGGCGGTGCGGTCGACCATCTGGCTGACGGTCTGCGCCTCGATCGGCTCGCCGGTGGTGGGCGAGTATGGCACGCCGACCCGGGCCCACAGCAGGCGCATGTAGTCGTGGATTTCGGTGACGGTGCCGACGGTGCTGCGCGGGTTGCGGCTAGTGGTCTTCTGCTCGATCGAGATGGCGGGGGACAATCCCTCGATGCTGTCGACATCGGGTTTGCCCATCAGCTCGAGGAACTGCCGCGCATAGGCCGACAGGCTCTCGACGTAGCGGCGCTGGCCCTCGGCGTAGATGGTGTCGAACGCCAGCGACGACTTGCCGGACCCCGACAGCCCGGTGATGACCGTCAGGCTGTCGCGCGGGATGTCGACGTCGATGTTCTTGAGATTGTGCTCGCGCGCGCCGCGCACGCGAATGGAGCCGGCCATGCGGTGCATCCTAGCGTTCTGGTATCGTTCACCCCATATGGCATTACGGAGTGGCATTGGAAACCCTGCCGCGCCCGTCCCCTGGTCCGTTTGGCGTAGGCGGGCTATAGAAACAGACCGGTGCGAGTCCGGGCTATGGAAGGTGTCGAAATATGGCGGGTACCGTCAACAAGGTGATCCTCGTCGGTCGTCTGGGCAAGGACCCGGAGGTGCGCAGTTTCCAGAATGGCGGCAAGGTGGTCAACATGACTCTCGCCACCAGCGAGACCTGGAACGACCGCGCGTCCGGGGAACGCAAGGAAAAGACCGAGTGGCACAACGTCGTCATCAAGGACGAGAAGCTGGCCGAGAACGCGGAGAAGTTCTTGAAAAAGGGCGCCAGCGTCTATCTTGAGGGCCGCATCGAGACGCGGAAGTGGCAGGACCAGTCGGGCCAGGACAAGTATACGACCGAAGTCGTCGTGCCACGCTTCGGCGGCGTGCTGACCTTCCTGGGCGGACGTGGCGACGAGGGCGGGGCAAGCAGTGGTGGCGGTGGTGGCTATCAGCCGCGCGAGCGTGCGGCAGCGCCGGCGAAATCCGGCGGCGGCAACCCGTCGTGGGAGCCGAACAAGGGCGGCGACCTGGACGACGAGATCCCGTTCTAACCCACTAACCTAAGCGGAAGCCTTCCTTGTCAGACCTCGACCCCCCAGAGACCCCCGCGCCGCCCGGCCTGCCGCAAGTGATGCTCGAAGACGAGATGCGGCGGTCGTATCTCGATTATGCCATGTCCGTCATCGTCAGCCGGGCGCTGCCGGACGCGCGCGACGGGCTGAAGCCGGTGCATCGCCGCATCCTGTATGCCATGCAGCAGGCCGGCTACACCTCCGACAAGCCCTACCGCAAGTCCGCCCAGACCGTCGGCGTCGTGATGGGAAACTACCATCCGCACGGCGACGCCTCGATCTACGACGCCCTCGTGCGCATGGCGCAGACCTTCAGCATGCGGGTGCCGCTGATCGACGGCCAGGGCAATTTTGGGAGTGTCGATGGCGATCCGCCGGCAGCGATGCGCTACACCGAGTCGCGCCTGTCGAAGGCGTCGAACTTCATCCTGCTCGACATCGAAAAGGACACGGTCGACTTCACGCCGACCTACGACGAGAGCAACCTGGAGCCGCGGGTGCTGCCCGCGAGCTACCCGGTGCTGCTGATCAACGGCGCCAACGGCATCGCGGTCGGCATGGCCACCAACATCCCGCCGCACAACCCGACCGAGATCATCGACGCGACCCTCGAACTGATCGCCGAACCCGCGACGACGCTCGAGCAGCTCATGCAGATCGTGCCCGGCCCCGACTTCCCGACCGGTGGCCTCATTCTCGGCCGCGCCGGCATACGCAGCGCCTTCGAAACCGGCCGCGGCAGCGTCGTCGTGCGGGCGAAGGCCGCCATCGAGGAGATGAAGGGCAACCGCCAGTCCATCATCGTCACCGAAATTCCCTACCAGGTAAACAAATCCACCCTGCTGGAGCGCATCGCCGACTTGGTGCGCGCCAAGGCCGTCGAGGGCATCACCGACCTGCGCGACGAGAGCGACCGCGACGGCATGCGCATCGTCATCGAGCTGCGGCGCGAGGCGACGGCCGAGGTCGTGCTGAACCAACTGTATCGCTTCACCCAACTGCAAACCAGCTTCGGCGTGAACATGCTGGCGCTGGACGGCGGGCGGCCGCGGCTGATGGGCCTGAAGGACGCGCTGGAGGTGTTCATCGCCTTCCGCGAGGAGGTGATCCTCCGCCGTAGCCGGTTCGAGCTGAACAAGGCTCGGGAACGCGCGCATCTGCTCGTCGGCCTGGCTATCGCCGTCGCCAACATCGACGAGATGATCCGCGTCATCCGCGAGAGCCCGGACGCCGCCACGGCGCGCGCCGCGATGATGGGCCGCTCCTGGCCGGCGGGCGACGTGTCGGCGCTGCTGGCGCTGATCGACGACAGCGGCAACCAGATCGTCGACGACACCGTCCGCCTCACCGACGCGCAGGCCCGCGGCATCCTCGAGTTGCGCCTCGCCCGGCTGACCGGGCTGGAGCGCGATAAGATCCAGGCCGAGCTGGTCGAGGTCGCGACCCGGATCGGCAACCTGCTGGAAATCCTCGACAGCCGTCCGCGGCGCCTCGAGGTCATGCGCGAGGAGCTGCTGGCCGCCCGCGCCGAGATCGACAGCCCGCGCATGACGGCCATCGTCGACGCCGCCGTGGACCAGGACGACGAGAGCCTGATCGAGCCCGGCCAGATGGTCGTCACCATCACCCGGGACGGCTTCATCAAGCGCACCGCATTGGAGATATTCCGTCAGCAGAACCGCGGCGGGCGCGGGCGGACGGCCGCCGGCACCCGCGGCGACGACATCGTGACCCGCAGCTTCAACGCCCACACGCATCAATGGGTGCTGTTCTTCAGCAGCGGCGGCAAGGCGTTCCGCGAGAAGGTCTGGCGCCTGCCGGAGGCCAGCCCGACTGCCAAGGGCCGCGCCTTGGTGAACATGCTGCCCGAACTCGGCGCCGACGGGATCACGACGGTGCTGCCGCTGCCGCAGGACGAAAGCATGTGGGAGAGCCTGCACCTAGTGTTCGCGACCGCCAGCGGCAACGTGCGGCGCAACAAGCTGTCGGATTTTCGGAATGTGCGGGCCAGCGGCCTGATCGCCATGAAGCTCGACGAGGGCGACCGCCTGATTGGCGTCGCCACCTGCCGCGACGGCGACGACGTGTTCCTGGCGACGCGGTTCGGGCGTTGCCTGCGCTTCCAGATCAAGGACGACAACCTGCGCGTGTTCTCCGGGCGCGACAGTTCCGGCGTGCGCGGCATCCGCCGGGCGGAGGGCGACGAGGTCATCAGCCTATCGGTGCTGCGGCACGTCGCCTCCGACGAACAGGACGACGCTGCGGCCGAGCCGCT
>CAXTJW010000437.1:0-3505 GCA_964244305.1 uncultured Acetobacteraceae bacterium | reverse complement strand
TGATGACGCATGGCGCTGATCAGCGCGTCCACGTCGTTGTTGTTGCGCGAAATATAGGCGGCGTAGTCGCTCCGCTGCGTCAGGCGCAGGCTGGTGCCCTCCGCGATCACATCGATGATCTTCGGCCGGCCGGTCGCCGTGCTCACGACCCACTGCACGTTGTTCGGCTGTTGATTGGGCCGGTGGATCGTCGTGCCCACAAGGCTGTCGCCGTCCCGCTGCGTCGTGGTGGTCGGCTTGAAGGTGACACCTTCGAACTGGCCGAGCTTGCCGGTGATGTTGTTCAGCAGCACGGTATGGAACAACTGGTTGAACTGCTGCTGCTGCCCCTGCGACGCGGTGCGCCAGAAGCGGCCAAGGCAGAAGCGGGCGATGTTGTCGACATCCACGGCCTGCTCGATCAGCGGGCCAAGCCGGCGCTTCTTGTCTTCGTAGGTTCCGGGACCATTCACGATGGCAACCAGCGCGTCGCCGAGCTGTATAACGAACCCGGTTGGATCACCAGCCGACTGGGCCCGGGCGGCGGTCCAGGACGTCGTGGCGAACATTGCCGTAGCGGCGGTGTAGGTGAGAAGCGCGCGACGTGTCAGCATGCACAAGTTCCACTCTGTTGATCTGGGAGTCTCTCGGGCCGTGCGCCAAGGGTGCTAGCACGGTTCGTGGTGCGCAACGTGCGGAGGGGCATGGCGTTGCGCGGCAGCCACCGTATATTACCCTCTAGTCATCGTCTGCTGCACGCTCAAACTTCGGATAACAGCTTTATGAACCAGATCACTGTCCATCCGCCTGAGCCCGAAGCACCGGCCACGCTGGAGCGTTGGCTGACCGGTCCGCGATTCGCGGCGTTGCCGGCGCGTACGGCCGCACTGCCGGCCCCCGCGCTGTCGTTCGAGTTTTTCCCGCCGAAGAACGACGCCCTGGAAGCGCAGCTTTGGACCTGCGTGCGGCGGCTCGAGCGGCTGGCCCCACGTTTTGTCTCCGTAACCTATGGTGCGGGCGGCACGACGCAGGCCCGCACCCATGCGACCGTGACCCGTATCGTGAACGAGACCGACCTGACCCCGGCCGCGCATCTGACCTGCGTCGGCGCGTCGCGCGGCGAAGTCGATGACGTGGCCCGGCAGTATTGGGATGCGGGCGTCCGGCATATCGTCGCCCTGCGCGGCGACGCGCCGCCGGGCCAGGAGTATGCGCCGCATGCGGAGGGCTACGCCTACGCCGCCGACCTCGTGGCCGGGCTGCGCCGGGTGGCGGATTTCGAAGTGTCGGTGGCGGCGTATCCGGAGACGCATCCGACGGCACTGAATGCCGATCACGACCTGGACAACCTGAAGCGCAAGCTGGACGCCGGGGCGACTCGGGCGATCACGCAATATTTTTTTGACGGGACGGTGTTCCTGCGCTTCCTCGACCGCGCGCTGGCGGCGGGGATCACGGCGCCGATCGTGCCCGGCATTATGCCGGTGTCCAACTATGCGCAGGCGGCGAAGTTCAGCGCCATGTGCGGCGCGAGCGTGCCGGAGTGGCTGGGCACCATGTTCGAGGGCACCGAGGACGATCCGGAAACCCGGCGCATGATCGCCGCCATCGTCGCCGCCGAGCAGGTCCGGCTGCTGCAGGCCAACGGGGTGGACGAGTTCCATTTCTACACGCTGAACCGGTCCGACCTTACCTACGCCATCGCGCATCTGCTCGGCGTCCGGGCGCGGCCGGCTATCGAGGCGGCAGCAAAGGCCTGAGCCAGGCGAGCGTCCCCAGCGCAAAGGGCGCCACGGCGCACTCCGGCGAAGGCGCTCGGGTTGGCCGCGTTCGCTACCCGTTCTATATTGCCGCCATGCTCGCTCTGAAACACGGCCAATGACTGAATACCTCGCCCGGCTGAACCCCGAGCAGCGCCAGGCGGTCGAGGCGATGGACGGCCCCGTGCTGGTGCTTGCCGGCGCCGGCACCGGCAAGACCCGAGTGCTGACCACCCGGTTCGCGCATATCCTGCTGACCGGCCGCGCTGCGCCGGGTCAGGTATTGGCGGTGACGTTCACCAACAAGGCGGCAAAGGAGATGCGTGAGCGCGTCGGCGCCATCCTGGGCCGTCCGGCGGAGGGGCTGTGGCTGGGCACCTTCCATGCCCTGTGCGCCCGGATGCTGCGGCGTCATGCGGAGCTGGTGGGGCTGACGTCCGGGTTCACCATCCTCGACTCCGACGACCAGCTGCGCCTGCTGAAACAGGTGATGGAGGCGGCGCACATCGACCCGAAGCGCTGGGCGCCGCCGGCGCTGATGGGGATGATCCAGCGTTGGAAGGACCGTGGCCTGACGCCCGACCGGGTGACGGCGGCCGAGGAGGGCGACTTCGCCGGCGGGCAGTCGCGCCACCTGTATTTGGCCTATCAACTACGGTTGAAGCAGCTCAACACCGCGGACTTCGGCGACCTGCTGCTGCATATGACGGAGATACTCCGCAGCAAGCCGGACATCCTTGCGCAGTATCACCGGATTTTCCGGTATATCCTGGTCGACGAGTATCAAGATACGAACTTGGTTCAATATCTGTGGCTGCGGCTGCTGGCGCAGTCGCACAAGAATATCTGCTGCGTTGGCGACGACGATCAGTCGATCTACTCATGGCGTGGCGCCGAAGTCGAAAACATCCTGCGGTTCGAGAAGGATTTTCCAGGCGCGCAGATCGTCAAGCTGGAGCGCAACTACCGTTCGACCGCGCCGATCCTCGCCGCCGCCGCCGGGCTGATTGCGAATAACGAGGGCCGGCTTGGCAAGACGCTGCGGTCCGGCCGCAACGACGCGAGTGGCGAGAAGGTCAGCGTCATCAGCCTGTGGGACTCGGACGAGGAGGCCCGTATGGTCGGCGACCGCATCGAGACCCTGCGCCGCGACGGCAACGCCCTCGCCGAGATGGCGATCCTGGTCCGCACCAGCGCCCAAACCCGCGCCTTCGAGGAGCGGATGATTACGCTCGGCCTGCCGTATCGCGTCGTCGGCGGGCTGCGGTTCTATGAGCGCGCCGAGATCCGCGACGCCATCGCCTACATGCGCGTGCTGCATCAGCCCTCCGACGACCTGGCCTTCGAGCGGATCGTCAACGTGCCCCGGCGCGGCGTCGGCGAGGTGGCGTTGCGCGCCATGCACGTCGCGGCGCGCGAGCAGCAGATCCCCCTGGCGCTGGCCAGCGAACGGCTGGCGCTGAGCGGTGGGCTGAAAGGCAGGGTAGGCATCGCGCTCAGAGAAATGTTCCAAGCCTTCACGCGCTGGCGTGAGGAGCTACCGCGCGATGGCCACGTGCTGACGCTGGCAAAGATGCTGGACGAGAGCGGCTATACCGAGATGTGGAAGCAAGATAAGTCGCCGGACGCGCCGGGGCGACTGGAAAACTTGAAGGAGCTGGTCCGGGCCCTCGCCGACTTCGAGACCCTGGCCGGCTTCCTCGACCACGTCTCGCTGGTGATGGAGAACGAGCAGAACGCCGAGGGCGACCGCGCCAGCATGATGA
>CAXTJW010000436.1:0-3526 GCA_964244305.1 uncultured Acetobacteraceae bacterium | reverse complement strand
GCAAGTAGTAGCCGGGCTCATCAGAAAGGATCATGCCCGGCGCGAGCGGCACCATGCGGCCGGCGCGCGACAGGCTGGCCGGCCCCTCGTGCACCGAGAGATAGCTGCCGACCCCGTGGCCAGTGCCGTGGTCGTAGTCGAGCCCGGCCTGCCACAAGGCGCGCCGGGCGAAACCGTCCAGATGCGGCCCGGACACGCCCTGTGGAAACAGCGCCGCCGCCAGCGCGATGTGGCCCTTCAGCACGCGGGTGAACCGGTCCTGCAGTTCGGCCGGGGGCGCGTCCCGCCCGGTCCAGATGGTGCGAGTGATGTCGGTCGTCCCGTCCGGATACTGTGCGCCGCTGTCGATCAAATAGACCTCGTTGGCGCGGATCGGCCGGTCGGTCGCGGCGGTCACGCGGTAGTGGATCACCGCGCCATGCTCGCCAGCGCCGGAGATGGCCGGGAAGCTCTCGCCGCGGAACAACGGCGACTCGCGCCGGAACGCCAGCAGGCTGTCGGCTGCGGCCATCTCGGTGAGCGGTGCGCGGTCGGCCCCGTCCAGCCAATGCAGGAACCGGCAGACCGCGACGGCGTCCCGCGCCTGTGCCGCCCGTGCGCCGGCCTGCTCGGTGGGGTTCTTGCAAGCCTTCGGCAAGGCGCACGGATCGGAGCCGTCCACGACCTCGGCCCCAGCGTTGCGCAATGTCTGCGCGAACCAGACCGGCGAGCCGGCGGCGTCCACCCGCACCCGTTGTCCGCGTAATGCCGCCAACGCAGCCGGCAGCGCCGTCCGTGCCGCGACGGCCACATCGGGTCCGAGCCACTCGAGGGTCTCGGACGAGAGCTTCGAGGGCTCCATGAACAACGTGGCCGAACCATCGGACCGCAGCAGCACGAAGCCGAGCGCAAACGGCGTATAGTCGACGTCGCTGCCGCGCAGGTTCAGCAGCCAGGCGAGCGACGCCGGGTCGGTGATGACGGCGACATCCTGGCCGTCCGTGCGCAAGGTTTCCGCCACGTCGGCGCGCTTATCGGCCGAAGCGCGGCCGGCATACGTCAGCGGGTGCGGCACAGCGGCGCTGGCTGGCGCAGGCGGACGGTCGGTCCAGGCGACGTCGACGGGGTTCGGGTCGGCCTGCACCATATCGAGCCCGGCATTCCGGTAGCGGTCCAGGCCCTCCTGGCTGATGAGCCATGCATCGTAGCCGATCCGCGTGCCGGCGGCGGCATGCGCCTTGATCCAGCCCGGCGGTGGTTGGTCAATGAGGTGGCAAGGTTCATACAACGCCGCCTCGGTCTGTGCGGCGAGCTGCAGCGTGTAACGGCCATCGGTGAACACGGCCGCGCAATCCGTCAGGACGACCGCGGTCCCGGCGCTGCCGGTGAAGCCGGTAAGCCAGGCGAGGCGCTCGGCGTTCGGCGGCACGTATTCGCCAAGGTGCTCGTCGGCACGCGGCACGATGAAGCCGTCGAGACCCTGGGCCGCCATGGCCCGGCGTACCTCGGCCAGCCGGTCATGAAAAAGTTTCCCGCTCATGATATCTTCACGATTCGCATAGCTTCCAGGTAACAGTAGCGTCTAACGCATATCAGCGGTCGTAACAAAGCATGCTGCGTTGCAGCAGAAGCGTCCATATTGGGATCATGCCGCAGAGCCCAGACGCATGAAGCGCTGGGCCCGATAGCGGCGATAGGACCCTTGAGGATAGTAAAATGAACGCCCCGCTTGCCAAGGAGCAGATTGCGCTCCTGATGTCCGACAGCCTGACGTACCGCAGCCCGGTCGTCGAGGGGACGGACGGCACCGTTGCCGATGCCAACCCGGCCCCGCTTAGCCTGAAGCAGCGTTTCAGCGCCGTGATCAGCGGCCTGATGACCTTTACGCGCCGCCGCGCCGTTTTGGACGAGCTGGCGTCGCTGACCGATCGCGAACTTGCCGATATCGGCCTGAACCGTGCCGAGTTGAACCTCGTGTTCGACCCGCGCTTTGCCGAGGCCCGCGAACGCAGCTTGCGGTAAACCAACAGATGCGTATGGTGGCGGGTCATTTAGCCCGCCGCCTTGCGCCTGTTTGATTTTTGCAAGACGAGCGTCATCCAGTTGCCCTCGCGCCAGGCACTTTCCAGCCGCAAACCTTGTCGGCGGTGCGCCGCAAGCACCATGCGGGCCTGGCTTGCGAGCAATCCGCTGAGGATCGCGGTCCCACCCGGCGTCAATGCAAGCGCCAGACTTCGCGCCATGCGGCACAGCGGCCGGGCCAGGATATTGGCGAGCACGAGGTCATAGGGCGCACCGGCCTGCACCACCCGTCCGCGCCATCCGTCGGCCAATGCCGGCCGTACGAGCCGCCCGACGCCGTTCGCCGCCGCATTTTGCCCGGCGACCCGAACCGACCATGGCTCGATGTCCGTCGCCAGCACCGGCCGCCGCAGCAGCATCGCCGCCGCCATCGCCAAGATGCCGGAGCCGGTCCCCAAATCGAGAACGCGGCGTGGTCGTCGCCGTGCCACCGCCTCCAGCGCCCGCAGGCAGCCCCGTGTCGACCCGTGCTCCCCCGAGCCGAACGCCAGCCCGGCGTCGAGCGTCAGCACCAGCCGGCCCGCTGCCGATCCAGGAACCTGATGCGTCCCCCGCACCGTGAACCGGCGTCCGACACGCTGCTCCGGAAAGGCTTCCCATGTCCGCGCCAGCCAACCCTCCGCCTCCGTCGCCTCGCGGCGCAACGCGGCGGGGATGCCGGTGACCAGCGCCGCGAGCGCCAGCGCGTCCTGCAGCAGAGCCTCGTTGACACCGGCGTCGCGCACACCCTCGACGCGCCAGATCCCGCGCGCCTCGTCGGCGAAAAAGAAGCCGACCGTCGTGCATACCGTGCCTAGCGCCGCCTCGTACGCCTCAACGGCCGCGTCCGGCACCTCGACGAACACGGTTTCCAACGGGGCAGCGCGGCGTCTCACGCTTTCTCCACGAAACGGTCCAGCAGGCGTTTCTGCCCGGCCTTCTCAAACACGATGTCGAGCCGGTCGTCATCCACCGCCAGCACCTCGCCGTAGCCGAATTTTTGGTGGAACACCCGGTTGCCGACCGCGATCGCGTCCTGCCGTGTTGGCCGGGCCGGCTGCTCCCAGGCCTCGACGATGCGCGGGCCTGCTTGCCGCCGGGCCATCAGCGGGCCGCTGGTGAACACGCTGGGCGCCGACAGCAGCCGCGCCTCCCGCTGCATCGCCGCCGAGCCGCCGCGGTCCACGTGCGCCTCCGGCAGTTCGTCGACGAAGCGGCTCGGGATGCTGCTCTGCCAATTGGCATAGATGCGGCGGTTGGCGGCGTAGCTCACCACCGCGAGCTTGCGGGCGCGGGTCAGGCCGACATAGGCCAGGCGGCGCTCCTCCTCCAGGCCTTTCAGCCCGCCCTCGTCGAGTGTGCGCTGGCTGGGGAACAGCCCCTCCTCCCAGCCGGGCAGGAAGACGGTGTCGAACTCCAGGCCCTTCGCCGCGTGCAGCGTCATCATGCTGGCGCGGTCGCCCTCGGCGTTCTGCTCGTTCTCCAT
>CAXTJW010000435.1:0-3565 GCA_964244305.1 uncultured Acetobacteraceae bacterium | reverse complement strand
AGGCCGGTGTAGGGCCTGGCATGTGACTCGATCCAACGGAGTTCGTCGTCGCCGGCGCGGCGTATGCGGTATTCGACATGCAACTCCATTGCGGTGTCCATCGCACGGCGGAATTCGGTGTCCACCCGGTCGCGGTCTTCGGGTATGACGTGGCCGATGAAGTCGAAGTATTGCCAGGAAGGGGCCGGCCCGTCGTATCCGAAAATCTGGAAATACCGTGGCGTGCGGGTCACGATATGGCTGACGAGATCGAGTTCCCAGCTTCCCAGCGCGCCGGCCTCCAGCGCCAGTCCAAGGCGGGCAGCGCTATCGCGCATCTCGCCGATGACGCGCTGGCGGTCCACCGCACCCGCGAGCAGGTTGGCGTAGCTGCGCAGGAAGGTGGTTTCGTCCTGGGTGAACTGCCGGGGCTCGCGGCTGTCGATCTGCAGGACGCCGAAGGGGGCCCTGTCTTTGCCGCCGATGATGATGACGTTCGCGACCGCCTTCACGCCATTGTCGGTCAGGAATTGCGGGTAGCTGAACCGCGTTTCGGCGTCGATGTTGGCCGAGATCATTGGTTCTCCTGTTCGCAAGGCGTAGCCTTCGGATGATTCCTCCGTCGCCTCGATCGTTGCCTTGCCGACGACGCCGGGCTTCCAGCCCACGCCGGCGCGCACCAGCAGGGTTTTGCCGTCCGCCTGCAACTCCATCACCTTGGCAAGATGGGTGCCGAGGGCCTGGCCGATGAGGTTGCAGGCCTCGGTCAGGATTTCGTCGATGTCGTTCGACTGCAGCGCAAGCTCGCCGAAGCGGGCCAGGATAGTTTGTTGGCGAAGCAACTCCAGCCGCCCACGCGTATTTACTTTGGTCAAGGAGTATCCCCTGCATCGGGCAGCCTGGTGGTTCCTGCCCGGACAGCCAGCACGGCTGCGGAGGTCAAAGGCCGCCCGCTTTTGAGATGGAGCTGCAAAATGACATAAATTCGACAAAACAATCTTAGTACATGAAAGAACATACCTTACAAAGTTCAGCGTAAGCTGCAACAGATTATTCGACGTTTCAAAGAAACTATCCGTGGCCGATTTGCAATGAGGGGCGCGTCTAAAAATCAACATGCTCCGGCGAGTCAGCCGCATTGGCGTGGCCAGAGCTAAAAAACATTTGTCTAAAGGCAAATTACTTGGATAATGCGCTCGTGCAACAGAATATAGCAGGCCGGATCGCCTTCATGATGCTGGCCAGCTGCGCCGGCCATCGCCGGGCCGCGTCGCCGGCCCTGTGCGGAGCGTGCCCGCATTTGCCGTTGTCTCCCGTGTTGCCCGACGCGCACCCTTGTTTATCGCAGGTCTTCGCCGAATGAGCCCAGCGGAGGCGTCACCACCCACGCCAGGCGCGCCGTTTGCCGAGAAAGTCTCGCTGGACGCAACGCATGACGAGCTGCAGCGCCGTATCGCCGAGCTGGTTGCGGCCGTCGCAGCGCGGGACGCCTTCATGGCCGCCGCCGCCCACGAGCTGCGCAATCCGATGACTCCCATCCTTGGCCAGGTCGACCTGCTGCTGGCCGCGGTCAAGGCGGGCAACTGTCCCCCGGCGCAGATCGAGCAGCGGCTCGGGCGCATCCAGCACAGCGTCGTGCGCTATGTGAAGCGCGCAACGGTCATGCTCGGCGTGTCGCGCCTCACCCGCGGCGGGTTCCGGCCCGATCTGGAGGCATTCGACCTGGCGGTCCTGCTGCGCGAGGCGATCGACGAGTTCGCCCCCGCCGCCCGGCACGTCGGCATCGCAATTACTCTCAATGCCCCCGAAACCCTGCCGGTCCACCTCGACCGCATGGCCACCGAGCAGATCATCGACAACCTGGTTTCGAACGCCATGAAATACGGCGACCGCACCCCGGTCGAGGTGACCGCCGAGATCGTCGGCCAGAAGGTGCGCATCGAGGTTCGCGACCACGGCGCCGGCGTCCCGCATCGCGACCGGGCGCAGATGCTGTCCACGTTCGAGCGCGTGGTCGGACATGGCGAACGCCGCAGCGGCTTCGGAGTCGGGCTTTGGGTGATCGGGCAGTTCGTGGCGGCGATGAAGGGCACGGTCACGATCGGCGATGCACCCGGCGGCGGCGCGCTCTTTACCATCATGCTCCCCCGGCATCTCAGGAAGGGACGCGAATGACAGACATCAGCAGTCTAGGGCTCGAAAGGCTGCCGAGCGGCGTCGCCGGCATCGACACCATCCTCGGCGGCGGCTTCCTCAAGGGCGGGCTGTATATCTTCCAAGGCACGCCTGGGACCGGCAAGACGACGCTCGGCAACCAGATCTGCTTCAACCACGTCGCGGACGGCAGCTGTGCGCTGTATGTGACGCTGCTCGCCGAATACCACGCCCGCATGATGCAGCATTTGAGCGCGATGACGTTCTTCGACGTGTCGCGCATCCCCGACCAGCTCAGCTACATCAGCGGCTTCAGCGTCCTGCGGCAGGAGGGGCTGTCGGGCCTGCTGACCCTGGTGCGCCGCGAGATCATCGTCCGGAAGGCGTCCGTCCTGGTCCTCGACGGCTTCGCGACCGCGCAACGCTCGGCGTCCGGCGACCAGGCGTTGAACGAGTTCGTGCATGAGCTGCAAGGTATCGCCATCGCCACCGACTGCACGATGTTCCTGCTCAACAGCGCCAAGGGCAGCGAGCACATCACGCCCGAGCACACCATGGTGGACGGCATCCTGGAGCTCAGCGACGAGCTGTTCGGCTGGTCCGCCGAGCGCACGCTACAGGTCGTGAAGTTCCGCGGCGGCGGCTTTTTGCGCGGCAAGCACGCCTTCGACATCACGGGCGACGGCCTGGTCGTCTATCCCAGGATCGAGGCGCTGCTGGCCAATCCCTCGCGCCCGGACCACAGCGGCAACGAGAAGGTCCCGAGCGGCTTCGACCGGCTCGATGCCATGCTGGACGGCGGCCTGCCCGCCGCGTCGACGACCATGGTCATGGGGCCGTCCGGCGTGGGCAAGACCACGCTTGGATTGCATTTCCTCGCGCGCTGCACCCCGGCCGAGCCCGGCCTGCTGTTCGGCTTCTACGAGACGCCGCCGCGCATCGTGGCCAAGGCCCGCGAGGTCTGCCAGCCGCTGCTGCCGCTGCTCGACAACGGCGCGGTCGAGTTGCTGTGGCTGCCGCCGACCGACGGGCTGCTCGATGCCTATGGTGGGCAGTTGCTGGAGGCGGTGCGCCGCCGTGGGGTGCGGCGGCTGTTCATCGACGGGCTCGGCGGCTTCCAGAACGCCGCCAACGAGCCTGCCCGCATGAGTTACTATTTGAACACGCTGATGAACGAGCTGCGGGTGCAGGGCGTCACGACCGTCTATACGCTGGAGGTGCCCGACATCATCGGGCCGCATATCCGGACGCCGATCGGCGACCTGTCCAGTCTAGCCGAGAACCTGATCCTGCTGCGCTACATCGAGCTGCGGTCGCGGCTTTACCGGTTTATCTCCGTCCTGAAGGTCAGGGACGGCAGCTTCAATCCGCTGCTGCACGAGTTCGCCCTGACGCCGCACGGCCTGGCGATCGAGCCGACGAGCGACAGCGC
>CAXTJW010000434.1:0-3573 GCA_964244305.1 uncultured Acetobacteraceae bacterium | reverse complement strand
ACGCCGCGACGCGTTGCGGCGTGGCAGATAACACGCGGCCCAAACCTCGGCAACCATCGACCGGCGATTGTAAAAGTTCAGCTTGCCTCCGCTATCGAACCGCGCCGACACTAGGGCCATATGGGACCATTGAAAGGATCCAGCTATGGTCCATGCACCCCAAGTCGACGCCATTGGAGACCGTCACGCACCGGCATTCGCGGCGCTCGACCTCGGCACCAACAACTGCCGGCTGCTGATCGGCGCGCCGAACGGCAACGGCTTCCGCGTGCTGGACAGCTTCAGCCGTATCGTGCGGCTCGGCGAGGGCCTGCAGAGCACCGGCCGCCTGAGCCCGCTCGCCATGGACCGGGCCGTCGAGGCGCTCAGGGCCTGCTCGGACCGCATGGCCCGGCGTCCTATCCGCGCCATCCGGGCGATCGCCACCGAAGCCTGCCGCCAGGCCGCCAATGTCAACGAGTTCCTGGCGCGCGTACGGGCCGAAACCGGCATCCGGTTCGACGTGATCTCGGCGCGCGAGGAGGCCGAGCTGGCGCTCGAAAGCTGTGCGCCCCTGCTGATGGGTACGGGCCGCCGGGCGCTGCTGTTCGACATCGGCGGCGGCTCGACCGAGGTCGCCTGGGCGCGGCTCGACGGTTGCGGCGCACGGCCGGAGCTGATCGGCTACGACAGCCTGCCGCTCGGCGTCGTCAGCCTGTCCGAACGCTATGGCGCAGCGGCGTTCACCCCGGCCGGGTTCGAGGCCATGGTCGCCGACGTGGCGGCCCGGCTCGAGGCCTTCGAGCGCGTGCACTGCATCGCGCATGAGAGCCGCAATGGCGGCGTGCGCCTGCTCGGCACCAGCGGCACCGTCACGACGCTCGCTGGGGTGGCGATGGGCTTGCTGCGCTATCGCCGCCCCTTGGTGGACGGCACCGTGCTGACCGCCGGTGCTGCGGACCACGCTTTGGACGTGCTGCGCGGCCTCGGCCCGGGCGGCTTGGCGCTGCATCCCTGCGTCGGGGCGGACCGCGCGGCCTTCGTGCTGCCGGGCTGCGCCGTGTTCGAGGCCATCCGCCGCACATGGCCGGCCACCGAGGTCATCGTCGCGGACCGTGGGCTGCGCGAGGGCATGCTGCTGCGCATGATGCGGCAGCATCGCGGCGGCGCGAGCCAGGTTCCCGTGCGCCGGGGCTGGCAGGCGGGCCCTTTGTCCCGTACTGCACTGCCGGCATGACCAGCGATTCACCCAAGCCGCCAGCCGCGTTGCCGTCCCGCGGCCTCTCGATTTCCCTGAAGACGGCGCGGGGGCGCACGACGGCGTCGCAGAAGTGGCTGCAGCGTCAGCTGAACGACCCGTATGTGCGGGCGGCGAAGGAACAGGGCTGGCGGTCGCGCGCCGCGTTCAAGCTGATCGAGCTCGACGACCGATTCCACCTGATCGGCAAGGGCGCCAAGGTCGTCGACCTCGGGGCCGCGCCGGGCGGCTGGGCGCAGGTGGCGGTGCGGCGGGGTGCTGCGCAGGTGGTGGGCGTCGATTTGCTGCCGATGGATGCCGTATCCGGCGCCACCATCCTGGTGGGCGATTTCATGGACGATGCGATGCCCGGTCAGCTCGCGGATTTGCTGGGCGGCAAGGCCGACCTCGTGCTGTCCGACATGGCGCCCAACACGACCGGGCACAACGCGACCGACCATCTGCGCATCATGGCGCTGGCCGACCTGGCACTGCATTTTGCGACCGAGATGCTGGCCGAGGGCGGCAGCTTCGTCGCCAAGGTGTTCCAGGGCGGCTCGGAGCGGGCGATGCTGGAGCGGATGAAGCGGTCGTTCGCGAGCGTTCGCCACGCGAAGCCGCCGGCCAGCCGCAAGGAGTCGAGCGAGCTTTATGTGGTGGCGACCGGGTTCCGGTCGCGGGCAGAGAGTTAGCGGGCGGGTTTAGCGTCCATCGGCGATGAGGCCGCGCATCGCCCGGCGCTTCTCGCGCAAGGTAGTGCCATAACCTAGCGGGAACCGCTCAAACACCATGGCAGAATCGGCGAGCGCCACGCCGCCGGTCTCGCTCGACCAGAGAAGCTTAAACCGGAAGCCGCTCAGCCGATGCTTGGAAACCTCGCTCACGATACGGTGCGAGACGAACAGTCGGCCGACCCGGTTGCTAAGGCGGAAGATGTCGACGCCTTCGAGGGCGGCGGCATGGAACTCGAACTGCGTTATGAGGCCCTCAAACCCTTCTTCATGTTTCGTCCGGATCGTGTCGAGCGCGTCGATGTGCCGATAACAGACGAACATTCGATAACCCATCTCATGCGGTGGGTTTACACGCAGCAAGACCCCAGCTTGGTCCAGTATAGGCCCCAACGCCTCGCAGGCGCGTTGGCTTAGCAAGAGCGTGCTGCCAAGACCTGTATAGGGGCAATCTGTGACAAAGCCCTCTTCCTCCGGTTCATGGAACGCATAATGGATATTGATTACGTGTGCCGGATCAAGTGTACGGTGTTTATGATCCGTATCTAGTAAAGGAGAGACTTCGTCCACTGAGTCATAGGCAATTCCGATATAGTCGGGATCACCCTCAACTTGATAAATTTTCAAGGTGTTTCACCCTTTATACACCTTGGAAGTTGGCCTGATCGCCGAAACTCGCGGTCCGCTTCCCGCAATTGCTCGCTGAAACGAGACAGCTACGCTTTTGCTTCCTCTTGTGTGCGAAAATTCCGCAAGTTTCTTTCTACGTAAGCGTAGTACTCATTCGTATGTATCCGACGATGGAACCCGCGTTATAAGGCTGTGCCGTTCTCAACACTATTCAGATCGATGTCAAACTGTCGCAAAAGGGCTTGCGCTCTGGTGGGGTCACGTTGCCCCGTCATCCCGCGATTGCCTTGCGGCACGGGATGATGCGCCTCGTTGCCGTCCCCGGGCTTGATTTGCCCATTTCGCTCCAGCTCACGGCGTAAGCGAAGGTCCTGCCCCGGCGATGCAGGGTTCAGAATGGCCGGCGTCGACGGCGATGCGCCAGCGCGGGGCACCGACGTTCTGCCGCTTGGTGCGCCGCCACCGCGAGGACCGATGCCGCCTGGGAGAAACGGGTTCTCGTTCGTGCCGCCCAGTGGAGCCGGATACAAGGTCTCCGGCCGCGCATTCGGGTCGTACAGCAATCGCCGGGACGGGTGCTCGAACGGCTGTGGCAACGGTCGGTGAGCTGGGTCCTCCTCGTCGGCAACGGCCACAATCTTGGCATCGAAGCGCCCGGCCCGTGGCGAGCCAGCGACGGCCCAGGGAGAAACGGCACCCCGGGCGATATCCCATCGCCCTCTCGACCGCCGGCGACGTGGAGGAGTATCCCATGTCATCCGCAACACGATCGTGTCCACGCCATACGGCAACTCGTCCAACCGCGCCCTCCTGCATCAACCCCGCGCATTGTGGATTTGCTTCCTATAAGACTCCAGTCCTAATGACTGCCCGATGAGCCTTGCGGCCCTGTGCCCACGCCGCGCTTGCACCGCCCCCCGCCCGGGCCTATGTCAAACCGCCAAGGATGGGGACCCGCCGCCGGGCCGCCCGCGGATGAAAGGTCCCCACCATGGC
>CAXTJW010000433.1:0-3577 GCA_964244305.1 uncultured Acetobacteraceae bacterium | reverse complement strand
CACGCGATGTGCCGTCGGCGCTCGCCGCGATGCAGCGGGGCAGCGACGGCCCGGCAGTGCGGACTCGGGCGCGCACGGTCCCGGCCATCGTGTTCCATGGCGACCGCGACACCACGGTCAACTCGCGCAACGGCGATGCGGTGGCGGCGCAGATGGCGCAGGCCGGGGCGCTGCGCACGCACATCGAGCAGGGCCGGGACGCCAGCGGCCACGCCTTTACCCGCACGCTGCATGCCGGCGCGGACGGGCGGACGGTGGTCGAGCAATGGCTGGTGCACGGCGCAGGCCACGCCTGGTTCGGCGGCAGCGCGGCCGGCACCTACACCGATCCGCGCGGCCCCGATGCGACGCGCGAGATGCTGCGGTTCTTCCTGGAGCACCCGCGTCCGCCCGATGGAGCACGCCCATGAGACGCCGCTACGTCACCGCCGACGTGTTCACCGACCGCATGTTCCGGGGCAATCCGCTCGCTGTGGTGCTCGACGCGGCCGGCCTGTCGCCCGCACAGATGCAGGCGGTGGCGCGCGAGTTCAACTACTCGGAAACGACGTTCGTGCTGCCGCCCCGCAACCCGCCCCATACGGCTTGGGTGCGTATTTTCACGCCCGCCCGCGAGATCCCGTTTGCAGGCCACCCGAACGTCGGAACCGCCTTCGTGCTCGCGCAGCAGGCTGCGGCGCGCGGCGAGCCGGTGCCGGCACGGTTCGTATTCGAGGAGGCGGCGGGCTTGGTCCCGGTCGATCTGCTGCGCGAGGGTGGCGTCGTGGTCGGCGCCGAGCTGACGGCTCCCGAGCCGCTCACGCGAGGCGCCAAGGTTCCGGCCGAACGCGCCGCCGCCTGCCTCGGCCTTGCGGCGGCAGACGTGCGCACGGATGCGCATGAGCCGCAGGTGGTCTCCGTCGGCCTGCCATTCCTGGTCGTCGAGCTTGCTTCGCGTGATGCGCTGCGCCGGGTCAAGCCTTCGCCTGCGGTGTATGGCGACGTGCTGCCGCTGGATGGCGCCACCGCCGTTTATGCGTATACGCGCGACGTTGGCGCCGATGCAGCCGAGGCCGGCACCGACCTGCAGGCCCGCATGTTCATGCTCGGCTTGACGAACGAGGACCCGGCGACGGGCAGTGCGACCGCTGCGGTAACGGCCCTGATGGCCGAGTTGCAGGGCGCCGAGCAGATCAACTTGCGCGTTGGCCAGGGCGTGGACATGGGCCGTCCGAGCCTGCTGCTTGCCCGGGTGCAGCGGCGGGACGATGCAGTGACCGCCTTCGTCGGCGGGCGCTGCGTCGGCGTGTTCGAGGGCAGCTTCGAACTCGAAGGCGACCTCGGCCAATAAGCGCGGCCTCAACGGCCCGGCGCCGCCCCCGGCAGCGTCAGCAGCGGCACCGTCCCGCCGCCCAGCATCGTCGCCGGCAGCTTGCCGTCCCAGCGCCGGGTGGTTTCGTAATCCACCACCCGCGGGTTGGCCGCCACCGCCGCGCCGACAAGCTGCACTGCGGAGGCCTGGGCCTGGCCGAGCAGGGTCGTCGCCTGCGCCTCGCCCTCGGCGCGCAGCACGGCCGCCTCTTTTTCTGCGCGGGCCCGGACCACTGCGGCGCGGGCCTCGCCCTCGGACCGGGTGGTGACGGCGATGGCCTGGGCTTCTGCCTGCACCTTGACCTGCTCGCCCTCGTAGCGGATTTTCGCCACCGTGTTCTCCGCCTGCAGCGCGTCGTTCTTCGCGCGCACCGCCGCCTCGACGGATTGGGTGAAGGCCGCGCTGTATTCGATGCGGCTCAATTGCAGGTCCACGACCTCGATACCGAAGTTCTGTTCGACCGCCTCCTGGATCGACCGGCGTATCTCGTTGGCGATGCTTTCCCGCTCGGCCGAGATACTGATCGTATTGCGCCGGGCGAATACGCGCAGCGCGCGGTCGGCGACGATAGGCCGCAGGTTGCCGTCGATGTCCACGTTGCCTGACCGCCCCACGCCATAGAGCAGCCGGAACACGGCCCCGGGCGGCACGCGGTAGCTGAGGCCGATGCCGATCCGCACCGCTTGGTTGTCGATCGTATAGACGCTGAGGTCGGCGGCCTGGAACGTCGTGAGGCTGACCTGTAGGTGGTCGACCTGTTCGATGAACGGCGTCTTGAAATGCAGTCCCGGCCCGATCGGCGCAGTGCTCGTCACCACGCCGAACCGGCGCACCCCGGCCATCTCGGTCGGCTGCACGACGAAGAAACTGCCGTTGACGGCAATGAGCGCCACGAGGGCAGCGGCGCCGAGCAGCACCCAGCGGCCAATGCGCTTCGGGGACCGCGGGGCCATTATCATGGTAGTCAGATCGTTCATGTTCAAACCTCTGGACGCCTATATAGGCCGATCCAGAGCTGGAACGAGTCGCCCCGTATTCAGGCCGGGCGCGGCGCCTCCGTCTTCGTCGAGCGCAGCGCCAGGTTGGCGATGGCGGCGACCAGGACGTTCGCCAGCACCGCCAGCAGCCCGACATAGATGGTGTAATTGGCCCCGCCGATCACGATGGTATGCAGCGGCTTCAATCCGTCCATGTAGGCGATATAACTGCCGCCGAAGAAACCGACCGCCCAGCCGAGCAGCAGCGCCGGGGCGCGGAACCAGTTGAAGAACAGCCCGAACACGACGGCCGGGAAGGTCTGCAGGATCCAGAGGCCGCCGAGCAGCTGCAAATCGAGCGCGTACTGCACCGGGGCGAACAGGATGAACATCAGCGCGCCGCCCTTGACGGCGAGGCTGGTGAGCTTGGCGACCTGCGCCTCGCCGGCGTTGGTGACGGCCGGGTTGACGTAGGCCTTCCAGATGTTGCGGGTGAACAGGTTGGCGGCGCCGATCGACATGACGGCGGCCGGCACCAGCGCGCCGATGGCGATGGCGGCGAAGGCGAACCCGGCGAACCAGCTCGGGAACAAGCTGTGGAACAGCGTCGGCACCGTGTCGTTCGGTGTCGCCGGCTTCAACCCGGCCGCGTGCGCCATGTAGCCAAGCAGCGCGATCAGCCCAAGCAGCAAGGTATAGGCCGGCAGCAGGATCGCGTTCTTGCGGATGGTGTCGGCCGACCGCGAGGCGAAGATGCCGGTCAAGGTGTGCGGATACATGAACGCCGCCAGCGCGGAGCCGAGGGCCAAGGTAGCGTAGGGCCAGTATTGCGACGCTTGCAACACCAGGCCGGACGGCGGCACGGGCGGCTTCAGCGCGAAGTCCCGGCCGGCGGCCTCGAACACCGCGCCGTAGCCGCCGAGCTTGTAGGGGATGAAGGCCACCGCCGTGATCACCACGACATAGATCATGATGTCCTTCACGAAGGCGATCAGCGCCGGGGCGCGCAGCCCGGCGGAATAGGTGTAGAGCGCCAGGATCGCGAAGGCGGCGATCAGCGGCAATTCGCCGGTGAGGCCCAGCGCCTTGATCACGACCTCCATGCCGACGAGCTGCAGCGCGATGTAGGGCATGGTCGCCAACAGGCCCGTCGCGGCGACGGCGAGCTCGAGCCCGCGGGAGCCGTAGCGGCCATAGACGACGTCGGCGGCGGTGACGTGGCCGTTCGCCTGCGCGAAGGTCCAGAGCC
>CAXTJW010000432.1:0-3582 GCA_964244305.1 uncultured Acetobacteraceae bacterium | reverse complement strand
GGGCACCCTTCGACGTCACGAGCGATATGCCGAGCACCAGCAGCAGGTCGCCGAAGGAGAGCGGGGTGTTGGTCGCCTGGGCGATGAACACAGTCGCCAGCGTGAGATAGATCGAGAACGCATCGAGGTTGAACGAATAACCGGTCGGGATCACCAGGCCGACGATGGAGGACTTGACGCCCAAGCGCTCGAGCTTGCGCATGATCTGCGGCAGCACCGCGTCGGACGAGGCGGTGGCGAGGACAATGGTCAGCTCCTCGCGGAAATAGGCCAAGAACCGCAGGATGTTCAGCCCGGTCGTGACCCTCATGACCGTGCCGAGCACGACCACTACGAAAAACGCGACCGCGACCCAGAACAGCACGACCAGCGAGATGAGCTGCTGGAGGGAGCCAACGCCGTACTGGCCGACGGTATAGGCGACGGCGCCCAATACGCCGAGCGGCGCCAGGCGGACGATCAGTCCCATGGCCCGAAATAGGATTTTGGAGACGGTGTCGATCAATGCGGTGACCGGCTGCGCTGCCTCGCCGACCAAAGCCGCGCTGACGCCGAAGACGATGGCGAAGAACAGCACCTGGAGCACATCGTTGCGGGCCAACGCGTCGAACGACGTCGTTGGGATGATGTTCAGGATGAAGCTGCCGATGCCGCCGCCCTGCAGCTTGTGCGCGTTCTCCGAATAAGTGCTCAAAGCGTGGGCATCGAGGTTGGCAGTGTTGATGTTCATGCCTTGGCCGGGTGCCACGATGAAGGCCAGCAGCAAGCCGACGACCAGGGCCACGGTCGTCATGACCTCGAAATACAGCAGCGCCTTGCCGCCGACACGGCCGACCTTTTTCAGGTCCCCCGCGCCGGCGATCCCGTGCACGACTACGCATAATACGATGGGCGCGACGATCATGGAAATGAGCTTGAGGAAGGCGTCGCTGAAGAACTTCAGCCCTATGGCAAAGCTGGGCGCGAACATGCCCAGTACGATGCCGAGAAAAAGAGCAACGACGACCTGGACGAACAACGATTTGTAGAGCGGCGAGCGGGTGAGCGGATCGGCGAGCTTAGCTTCGTTTGACATAATGCTATACTCCTCCATGCCGCTCGATGATCGAGCGTCTCCTGGTCGGGATGCCTCGCAGGATGTCGCAGCAATAAGAATGCCAAAGCGATGCGCGTAAGAACCCGTCAATCGATCGCAGCAGGCATCCCAGATCCACGCGCCGCAATATAGCCGCCCGTGGCGACCAGCACCGACGCCAGCACGGTTACGGCCGTGAACGGCGCCAGCCCGGCGGCGGTCAGCAGCAAGGTCGACAGCACCGGGGTGGCGAAGGCCAGGGTTCCAAGCAGGCGCGGGTCGCCCCGCTTCATGCCAGCATCCCACAAGGCAAAGGCGACGCCGACCGGCCCGATCCCCATTGCCGTCATGGCCACCCAGGCCGCCGGGCTCGGCATGATCCATGTGCCGGTCATGCTGTGCAAGCCAGCGGCGAGCACGGCCGTCCCGCCGCAGAAACCGGCGACGGCACCCGACGGCACCTGCTTAAAGCGCCGGGCCAGCACGGAGTAGGTCGCCCAAACGATGGCGCTGGCAGCCGCCAGGCCGTAGCCGAACATTGCGCCCGCGGGAAATGCCGCGCTGCCCGTAAGCAATGCGCCGCACCCCAGCAGCGCCAGCGCCGTCCCCAGCATATGCCGCCACGTAAGCCGCAACCGCAGCACGGCGGCCGACAGCAGCACAAGCAGCAGCGGCCAGGTATAGTTGATGAGGTTCGCCGTCGCAGCCGGCGCATGGGCCAGCGAAGCAAAATACAGCGCGTGGAAGCCGAACAGCCCGCCCACGCCATGCAGCCAGGCCAATGGCGGCTGCCGAAGCTCGATAAGCCTCCCGCGCCCGCCCAGCCAGGCAATGCCCAGAACAGCCGAGATCGCGAAGCTGGTGGCCGTCAACTGCAGCGGCGGGACGGCGGATGCGGCGCGCGACAACAAGGCCAGGAAAGCCCAAAGCCCGATCGCCCCACACCCGGCCAGAGTCGCGGCCGACACCGCTCCCGCAGCGGCGCCCGTTTCAGTACATATGCTGCCCGCCATTGATCGACAGCGTCGATCCCGTCACGAAATCGCCGTCGTCCGCCGTCAGGAACACGACGCCGCGCGCAATGTCCTCGGCATGGCCCAGCCGCCCCATCGGAATGCGCGCGATGATCTTCGTCAGCACGTCCGGCGGCACCGCGCGCACCATCTCGGTATCCACGTAGCCCGGCGCGATCGCGTTCACCGTAATGCCGAACCGCGCGCCCTCCTGCGCCAGCGCCTTGGTGAAGCCGTGGATGCCCGACTTGGCGGCGGCGTAGTTCACCTGGCCATACTGCCCCGCCTGCCCGTTGATGCTGCCGATATTAACCACCCGGCCGAACTTCGCCGCCCGCATGCCATCGAACGTCAGCTTGCACAGGTTGAAGCAACTGCCGAGATTGGTGTCGATCACCGCGTCCCACATGTCGCGTGTCATGCGGGCCATCGTGGTGTCGCGGGTGATGCCGGCGTTGTTCACCAATATCTCGATCGGGCCATGCTCGGCCTGGATCTCAATGACCGCGGCCTCGCACGCGGCATAGTCGCCGGCGTCGAACCTGATGTGCGGAATACCGGTCTCATTGGTGAACGCGCTGGCCGCCGCGTCATTGCCGGCATAGCTCGCGATCACGGTCCGCCCCGCCGCCTTCAGCGCCGTGCTGATGGCAGCACCTATGCCGCGCGTTCCCCCCGTTACTAGTGCAACTCGTGCCATTTCTTGTCCTCCCCTGGCTTCGACGCCTGCATAATCACCAATTTGCCAGGGGAGTGCTAGACGGGCGCCCTAGCGTTCCACGCACATGGCGACGCCCATGCCGCCGCCGATGCAGAGCGTGGCCAAGCCCTTCTTCGCGTCACGCTTCTGCATTTCGTGCAGCAGCGTCACCAACACGCGCGCACCCGACGCGCCAATCGGATGGCCGATAGCGATGGCGCCGCCGTTCACATTCACTTTACCGGTATCCCAGCCCATGTCCTTGTTCACGGCGCAGGCTTGGGCAGCGAAGGCTTCATTGGCCTCGATGAGGTCAAGGTCGGCGGCGGTCCAGCCGGCCCGCTGCAGCGCCTTGCGGCTGGACGGGATTGGGCCGGTGCCCATCACGGCCGGGTCGACGCCGGCGGTGGCGAAGCTCGCGATGCGGGCGAGCGGCGTGAGCCCGCGGCGGGCGGCCTCGGCGCCGGACATCACGACCAACGCGGCAGCGCCGTCGTTGATGCCGCTGGCGTTGCCGGCGGTCACGGTGCCTTCCTTCGAGAACGCCGGGCGCAGCTTCGCCATCATCTCGGGGGTGCTGTCGTGGCGGATGTACTCGTCATCGGCGGTGACGGTGTCGCCCTTGCGGCCCTTGATCGTCACCGACGCGATCTCGTCCTTGAACCGCCCGGATTTTTGCGCCGCCGACGCCTTTTGCTGGCTCGCGGCGGCGAACTCGTCCTGCTGCGCACGGGTGATCTGGAACGCCGTCGCCACGTTCTCGGCCGTCGTGCCCATGTGGTAGCCGTTGAAGG
>CAXTJW010000431.1:0-3582 GCA_964244305.1 uncultured Acetobacteraceae bacterium | reverse complement strand
TCGCCGACGTGAGCCGGGCGGCCAATGACACCGGGGCCGCAGCCGGGCAGGTGCTTGGTGCTGCGAACGACCTTGCACGGCAGGCAGAGCAACTCACCAAAGAAGTCGACCACTTCGTTGCAGGCGTTAGAGCGGCCTGAACGCCCGGCTACGATGTTTGAGGGCCGGTTGCCGTGCATGAACTGCCAAATAGTCTCAACTGAGTTCAGCTCCGGGCATTTTGGCCGCAACGGCACCAGCGTGATGCTACGCGGCACGATCGGCTTGCCGGACACGTGCCATCCTTGGGAAGCCCTGCCCGGCGCCGCGTGCACTGCGCCTGTTGCCGGACGCCAGCTTCGCTGTCGCGTGCGAGGCTGCCGCGTCGGGCAGAATACAATTGAGACAAAGGCCAAGGAAACTGGTATGGGTCGTCGTCATGGGAGATGGTTTGATGGCGGATGGTACCGGTCACGGCTCGAGTGCCGAACTCATCTCGTTTCCTGGTCGATTCCGACCGCCGATCGATGGCCCGGAGCGGCTGGATCGAGCCGTTCGTGCCCTGGAGCAAGCCAACCGTGAACTGCGTGACGCCGTCGCAGCGTGGCGCGGCGCGATCGAAGCGTTGAGCTTCAGCGTTGGCGGGATCGCGGTAGGCCTGCAAGCCCTTGATGCACAGTGGATGGCCGTATCGGCGCAACTGCCCACTCCCGCCGGCGACGCTGCGGAGCATGGGGCATAACGAACGGTCGCATTCGGTCACGCGAGCGTTTGACGGAATGTTGTAGTCCCTTAAGCCACCTCGCCTTCTGCTTTTCCGGTTCACTGCAATCGGCGTTCGGCTTCCTTCCCGCTACGCGGCATCTGACAAGCCTTTAAGGGGTCCTGTCAGCGCCCTGCCGAGCGCCACACCCGTTTGATGCACGCGGGATTGCCCGGCACTGCCACGGACTGCTCTATACGCCGAAGTGATCGACAAGCTGACCTACCTCGTCGCCGTAGCCCGGGAGCGCAGTTTTCGCTTGGCGGCCGAGGCGTGCGGCGTGGCGCAGCCGACGCTCTCGGCCGGGATCAAGCAACTCGAGGAGGACCTGGGCGTCACGCTGGTCCGCCGCAGTTCCCGCTACCACGGCCTGACATCGGAGGGCGAGAAGGTGCTGGACTGGGCCCGGCGCCTGGTCGGCGACGCCGCCGCCATGCGGCAGGAACTGCAGGCCATGCGGACCGGACTATCGGGCCATCTGCGCATCGCGGTGATCCCGACAGCCCTGGCGATGGTGCCCTCGCTCACCGGCCCCTGCCTCGCCCGGCACCCGGCGCTGCAGTTCACCATCCTGTCGCAGCCCTCCGATACCGTCCTGCAAATGCTGGACAACCTGGAGGTCGACGCCGGCATCACCTACCTCAACAACGAGGCCGTGGGCCGGGTGCAGGCGGTCCCGCTCTACACCGAGCGCTACCGTTTCGTCACCACCGCCGACGGTGCGCTGGGTGGCCGCGCCAGCGTGACGTGGGCCGAGCTGAGCCGGGTGCGCCTGTGCCTGCTGACGCCGGACATGCAGAACCGGCGCATCATGGACCGGCTCATGCGTGGCGCGGGGGCGGAGCCGCGGGCGACGCTCGAGAGCAATTCCCAAATCACCTTGCTGGCGCACGTGCTGACCGGGCAATGGGCGACGGTGCTGCCCGAACACGTGGCCGAGATGCTGGCGTTGGCGCCCCAACTGCGCAGCATTCCAATCACCGAACCGAACGCGACCTATGAGATCGGCCTGGTGCTGCCGCATCGCGAGCCGATGCCGATCCTGGCAGCCGCGCTGATGTCCGAGGCGCGGCTGCTCACCCGGCGTCCTTGATAGGACTTCGCTATCGCAGCACGGGAACGAGCGCTTGATCGCACGGAGCTTTCTCCGCTTATAGCAGATATTACAAAGACATTGCGCGGGGAGCGAGCGGACGCCGTGACAGCATTGGTCAGCCAAACATCGATAATGGCGGGTCCGTGGGACGCGGCCCTGGCCGGCGACATCATCGCGGCCCACGCCGGCATGGAGGGTGCCGCGCTGCCGATCCTGCACGCGCTTCAGGAGGAATTCGGCTACGTGCCGAAGCAGAGCGAGGCGATGATCGCCGACGCTCTGAACCTGTCCAAGGCCGAGGTGCACGGGGTCGTATCGTTCTACCACGACTTCCGCCGTACGGCGCCGGGCCGGCACGTCCTAAAGGTCTGCCGCGCCGAGGCTTGCCAGTCGGTCGGCGCCGCGGCCCTGGCCAATCGGCTGCTGGCCCGGCTCGGGGTCGATTGGCATGGCACGACCCGGGACGGCAGCTTGACGGTCGAGCCCACCTTCTGCCTGGGCCTGTGCGCCTGCGGGCCGGCCGCGTTGCTGGACGGCGAGCCGCTGGCCGGGCTCGACGACGCCAAATTGCTGGACGCGACCGAGGAGGCCCGGCGCACATGACCCGTCTGTATTTGCCCAAGGACATGGCGGCCCTGGCGCTCGGCGCCGACCGCGTGGCCCGATCCCTGCAGGCCGAGGCCACGCGCCGCGGCCTGGCGCTGGACCTGGTACGGACCGGCACGCGCGGCGCGGTGTGGCTGGAGCCGCTGTTGGAAGTGGAGACGCCCGAGGGCCGCATCGCCTATGGCCCGGTGCAGGCGTCGGATGTGACAGGCCTGCTGGACGCCGGGCTACTGGAAGGCGGCGCGCATGCGCTGCGCATCGGCCGTCCGGAGCAGCACCCCTGGTTCGCCGGCCAGACCCGGCTCACCTTCGCCCGCTGCGGCGTCATCGACCCGGTTTCGGTCAAAGACTACCGTGCCCATGGCGGCTATGCCGGGCTGGAGCGGTCGCTGGAGCTCGGCGACGTGGCGCTGGTGGACGAGATCAAGCTTTCCGGCCTGCGCGGGCGCGGCGGCGCCGGGTTCCCGACGGGGATCAAGTGGAACACCGTCCGTCTGGCGCAATCGGACTGCAAATACATTGTCTGCAACGCCGACGAGGGCGACAGCGGCACCTTTGCAGACCGCATGCTGATGGAGGGCGACCCGCTCAGCCTGGTCGAGGGCATGACGATCGCCGCCGTCGCGGTCGGCGCTACCAAGGGCTACATCTACACCCGGTCGGAATACCCGCACGCCATCCGCACCATGCGCGCAGCGATCGCGGCTGCCCGCCAGGCCCGGTTGCTGGGCGACGATATCATGGGGTCGGGCCACAGCTTCGACATCGAGGTCCGGATGGGTGCCGGGGCGTATATCTGCGGCGAGGAGACATCCTTGCTCGAAAGCCTGGAGGGCAAGCGCGGCATGGTGCGCGCGAAGCCGCCGCTGCCGGCGATCGAGGGCCTGTTCGGGCGTCCGACCGTGGTCAACAACGTGCTGTCGCTCGCCAGCGTGCCGTGGATCATGGCGAACGGCGCCGCCGCCTATGCCGCGTTCGGCACCGGGCGGTCGCTCGGGACCCTGCCGGTGCAGCTCGCCGGCAACGTGGCCCGCGGCGGGCTGATCGAGATCCCGTTCGGCGCGCCGATCCGCGGCTTGATCGAGGATTGGGGCCAAGGCACCCGCACCGGCCGGCCGTTCCGCGCGGTGCAGGTGGG
>CAXTJW010000430.1:0-3583 GCA_964244305.1 uncultured Acetobacteraceae bacterium | reverse complement strand
ATCCAACCCCGAAACGACAGCACGGGAAGCGCGGGAGAACCAGAATTCAACCGCCGTTGACGCCTCGCCACCCCTGGCCTGATTGCGCACGTGCTGGTCAGCCGCTACGCCGACCATTTGCAGCTATATCGGCAGAGCCAGATCTTCAACCGGCACGGGCTCGCCATTACCCGCTCTACCTTTTCGGACTGGGTGGGTGCGGCCTGCTAGTGGCTGGAAGCGCTGCACGAGCGTGTGGTCGCCCACGTCATGGCGGGCGCGAGGGTGCTTGCCGACGACACGACCCTGCCGGTGCTCGATCCCGGACGGGGAAAGACCAAAATCGGACGGCTCTGGGCCTACACCCGGGACGACCGATCCTGGGGTGGGCCGGGTCATCCGGCCGTGGTGTTCGTCTATGCGCCCGACCGCACCGCGGCACGGCCGGCCGAGCACCTTGCCAGCTTCCGCAGCATCCTGCAGGTGGACGGCTATGCCGGGTTCGAGCGGCTCGCGGCTGACGGCACCATCATCCTCGCGGCCTGCTGGAGCCATGCGCGCCGGAAATTCTACGAGCTGTACAAGGCGGGCTCACCGGTTGCGAGCGAGGCGTTGGCGCGGATCGCGGCCCTTTACAAGATCGAGGCCGACATCCGTGGCCAGCCGACAGCGGGTCCGAGTGCAGCAATCGCGGCCGCTGGTCGAGGCGCTGAAGGTTTGGCTGGAGTTGAAGCTCGCGCATCTGCCTGGTCGAAGTCGCCTGGCCGAGGCGATCCGCTACGCGCTCAACCGATGGTTGGGCTTGTGCCAGTTCCTGGACGATGGCCGCGTCGATCTCGATACCAACCCGGCGGAGCGGTCGATCAGGACTGTCGCTCTTGGAAGAAAGAATTCCTTATTCGCCGGCAGCGACGGGGGCGCCCGACGCTGGGCAGTGGTCGGATCATTGGTCGAGACCTGCAAGTTGAATGGGGTCGAGCCGTACGCTTGGCTGCGGGATGTGCTGAGCAAGATGGTGGACGGACACCCGCAGCAGCGTCTCGACGAGTTGCTGCCCCGGAACCAGGCTAAAACTCTCGACTGAGCTGGTTGGAAGTCAGATCTTGAAGCTGGCGGAAAGATCGAGCGCCGTGCCGCCTCGATCTGCCAATCGCTTCGTCAAGCAATGCGTTCCACCCGGGACAGCAGGCAGCCAGGTCGCGCTGTGTGGACGTTGACGAAGGCGGTGCGCCCATCGCTCAACGCGCGTTCCAATGGCGTATCCACCTCCCCACCCGAACACACCTGGCCCAGCTCGTAGATGCACTGATCCGAGGCGTCGTAAGCCCGGACCGACACCAGGGTGTTCAGGCGGACAATCGGCGCGACCTCGTTCTCGGAGGCGAAGCGCTTGCAAGCTTCAGCGTGCACGAAGATCGGGCTTGGGGTCCAGCATATCCCGCGCGGCCAGGGCAGGTTGTAGGACATCAACAGCATCGCCTCGCCCGGCGCGGCACATTGTAGGCAGTGCCGGCACGGGAAGCCGCCCGCATTCGACGCGTCCATGTGGCGCAATGCGTTGCCGTTGTCGTCAAATTCAGTTCGGCGGAAGCGATCACCGATCTCAGTTTCCATCGGAACACAGCGAAACTTGGGCATGGCGATTCTCCTAATATCAGGAAAACTGCCAGCGCGGGACGTCACACGCACTCCGCTTCTTGCTATCCTATCCCGGCAACCGCATGCAAAGGCTACAAGGGCCGCACTGGGTCCAGGCAGCAATCAAGATGCGACGCTCGCACGCTTACGGTCTAACCTGTTTGACGTCATATCAGATTTGCACCGGCTTTCTCACGGAACAGCCGAAATACCCGGTCTGCTTGAGCTTTGGTGTATCTGTGTTCCAGCTTTGTCTGCTTATGCGTAGTGCGCCGGGAGACCGGCAAGGAGTAGGAGGTGCAAGTCCTCTACGATGAAGGTGTAGCAACCCGCATCGCCCCCGAGCCGTGCGTCGTGTCCCGTGAGGGACAGGGCGAAGCGCCGGCAGGGGATCGTGCAGGCTGGCCATCGAGCCGCGAAAGAAGCAAATCCGGACGCCGACGGGGTTACGCACCCCGAAGGCAACACAGGGCGCCGCGTTATCGCGAGTGGCGTCACGGTTCGGCTTGGTCGCAGACCCCAGCATGCATGGACGCTCCTTGCCCGGGAACCGGGAAATCTCGCTGCCGACCGGAGGGTGTAGCGCACCGTCGGTCCGCGCTGGGAAGGCCGACCGGCCGAAGTCAGCGATGAACGGACGCGAGAGGTCAGACCCTGCCATAGTAGCAACGAAGCCCACGAACGAACCTGGGTGACCGGGCGAGGAGCGGGTGGAACGAAGGGTAGGGGCCAACGGAAACGCTGCTGGTCCGCACGGGGTCCGGACTCAGGACCGGGCTGCCTCGTCATTGGGGATCGACCGCGTATGTAAGACAGCGCAAGAGAGAAAAGCGGAGAAGTTCACCACCCTGCTGCACCACATCGATGCGTCGCTGCTCGAGCAGGCCTATTCTGGCTGAAGCGGGACGCGGCGTCGGGTGTGGACGGGATGACGTGGGATGCCTACGGAGAGGGTCTGCAGGATCGCTTACGCGATTTTGAAGCCTGCATCCATCGGGGTCCTACCGGGCACAGCCGTCGCGTCGTGCCTACATCCCAAAGCCGGATGTCGGCAACGCCCGCTCGGCACCGCTGCTCTAGAGGACAAGATCGTCCAACGTGCAGTGGTGGAGGTTCTCGATGCGATCTACGAGACGGACTTCGTCGGCTTCTCCTACGGGTTCCGACCTGGACGGGGTCAGCATGACGCCCTGGACGCGCTTGTGGTTGGCATCGAGCACCGGGCCGATGCCGAACGGTTCTTGGAGGCTGTACGAACCGGAATGGCGGAATTTGCCTTGGAGCTCCACCCCGATAAGACGCGCCTGATCGAATTCGGCAGGCAGGCCGCGTCCAACCGGACAACACGGGGAGAAGGCAAGCTGGAGACCTTCAATTTCCTGGGCTTTATTCATATTTGCTCACGGTCGCGGAAAGGGGGCTTTGTCTTGGCCCGACACACGCGGCGTGACCGGAAAATGGCGAAGCTCCTGGAGATCAAGGAAAAACTCCGGCGACGCTGGCACCAGGACAAGGCTGAGCAGGGTGAGTGGTTGGGGGCGGTGGTGAGAGGCTTCTTTGCCTATCATGCAGTGCCCACGAACACGCGCGCCCTCTCAAGTTTCCGCTACCACGTCCTCGATCTTTGGCGACGCGCCCTGCGCCGGCACAGCCAACGGGATCGCACGACGTGGAACAGCATGGCGCGGCTGGCAGATCACTGGCTGCCTATGCTCCGGATAGCCCACCCGTGGCCATCTCAGCGCTTCCGCGTCAAACACCCAAGATGGACGGCGTATGCGGGAAAGCCGCACGTACGGTTCTGTGCGGTGGGCGCTCAGTGATGGGCGTCCCTACCGCAATCCAGAAAGACGCTTCGTCAGTTCTGGCCTGCGGGATCGACCAACACGCCCGTACTATCGGACAACACTAAGTGTCTGTCCACGATCATGTTGAGTTTTGGGCGTCGGTTGTGATTCCATATGGC
>CAXTJW010000429.1:0-3593 GCA_964244305.1 uncultured Acetobacteraceae bacterium | reverse complement strand
GGCCGCGTCCTGGTCGCCGGCGGCAACCGTGCAGTGCCCGGCGCAGTCCTGCTCGCCGCCGAGGCCACGCTGCGGTCTGGCGCCGGGAAGCTGCAGGTCGCAACCGGGTCCAGCACGGCGCCCGCCTTGGCGCTGCTGTTGCCCGAAGCGTTAGTGATGGGCCTGCCCGAGACGGCAAATGGCGACCTCGGCCCGGACGCGACGGAGGCTCTGGCCAAGGCGGCGAAGCGGACGGACGCTTTGCTGCTTGGTCCCGGCATGATGGACGCCGGTGCTGCGATGGCGTTGGTGAAGGCCTTGCTGGCGCTACTCGATCCGATCGAGGGACCGGCTATCGTGCTCGACGCCGGGGCGCTATGCGGCCACGCGGCCTTGCGGGAGGCGCTGCGTCCGCACGCCGGCCGCGCCGTGCTCACGCCGCATGCCGGCGAGATGGCGACCGTGCTGGATATCGGGCGGGCGGAGGTCGAGGACGAGCCGCTCGCCAGCGGCCGCCGGGCTGCGGCGTTGCTGCAGCAGGTGGTCGTGATGAAGGGCGCGCAGACGCACGTCATCAGCCCGGAGGGCGAGGCTTGGACCTATCCCGGCAACTGCCCTGGGCTGGCGACCAGCGGGTCCGGCGACGTGCTGGCCGGCATCGTCACTGGCCTGCTTGCCCGCGGCGCGTCCCCGGTCCAGGGGGCCTGCTGGGCGGTGTGGCTGCACGGTGAGGCGGGGGCGCGACTGGCGCGGCGCATCGGACCGATTGGGTTCCTGGCGCGGGAGCTGGCGGCGGAGGTGCCGGCGCTGATGGCGGACTGCAGCACCATCTAACTTATGACTGGAAACCGACCACAAAGTATGATTAGCTAGCTAACAACCTAGCTAGAGAGAGCCAATTTGCGTACTGTTGGCGTATTCGAAGCAAAGAACCATCTCACAGCCCTGCTTGATGAAGTCGAGGACGGTCATGAGGTGCTCATAACCAGACGCGGCAAGCCGATCGCACGGCTGGTCCCCGCCGATACCGGCTTCGACCGTGCCAAGGCCCGGCGAGCCGCGGATAATCTCCTGCAAGCGAGCCGCGGCCTAAGGCTGGAAGGATTGTCGATTAAGGAGCTGGTCGGAGAAGGCCGGCGGTGAGCTTCGTCCTCGACAACTCGATCGCCCTTGCCTGGTGTTTCGAAGACGAGCACACCCCTGCGGTCATCGAAGTTTTGGACCGGCTTACCGAGACCGGCGCCGTGGCGCCGCAACTTTGGCCAATTGAGGCCGTCAACGGCCTGCTGTCCGCCGAACGCCGCGGCCGCATCAGCGGGATGGAACGGCAGCGCCTCATGGGCTTCCTGCGCGCGCTGCCGATTGATGTCGAGGACCAAACCGCCAGCCAGGCTTGGACGGTGACGGCCCACCTCGCCGAGCGCCATCGGCTATCCGCCTACGACGCAACCTACTTGGAGCTGGCAATCCGTCTCGGTTTGCCGTTGGCAACCAGCGATAAGGCATTAATCTCTGCGGCCAAGGCTGTCGGCGTAGCCCTGCTCGCAGCGGCATAGCGCCCTATCCATCCTCCAGATGCAGCAACAGCGCCACCGCCAGCATCAGCCCCGCCGCTGCCGGTGCCCAAGCGGCCAGCTCCGCCGGCAATGCGCCCGATTGGCCGAACTCCTCCGCAACCTTGCTCACCACGAACAGCGTGAACCCGGCCGCAACGCCGCTGCCGATCATCTGCGCCACGCCGCCCCGCCGTGTCGCCCGCATGCTGAACCCGGCCGAAACCAGCGCCATCGTCCCCGCCAGCAGCGGCAGCGCCAGCAACGCCTGGAAATGCAGCCGGTGCCGGATTGCCGAAAAGCCGGACCGCTCAAGCAGCCCAATGAAATCCGGCAGCGCCCAAACCGATAGGGTGTCGGGGCTGGCAAAGCTCTCCTGCACCCGGTTGACCGTCAAGTCCGTCGCCAGCCGCGTCGTCCCGATTGACTCCGGCAGGTGGTCCGCCGCCATCCGTTGCGCGTCCTCCAAGGTCCAGAAGCCGGCGCCCAACGTCGCCCGCTTGCTCTCGACCCGGCTCAGCAGCCGGTCGGCGCCGTCCAGCCGGAATACGCTCACATCGAGCGCCACCAAGTCCTTCCGCTTCAACGTCACCGAGCGCGAGTGCAGGATCGCGACACCGGCCGGGTCCAGCTCCCGGTCGGATTGACGCAGCCACAACTGCCCGCCCTGCAGCGCCATCGTCCCGCCATTGGTGCGCAAATAGAGATTGTCCAGCACTTCCGCCCGCGCCAGCATGACCGACGACAGCGGGCTGATGCCTCCGGTCGCCAGCGCGCCCAGCAGCATGGCGCAGGCCAGCGGCGCCGCCAGGAACTGCCACGCCGACACGCCGGAGGCCCGCGCCACGATCAGCTCGCTGCTCCGCGTCAGCCGCCAGAACGCCAGGATGCCGCCCAGCAGCACCGCGAACGGCAGGATCTGGATGGACAGGAACGGCAGCCGCAACAGCGCGATCTCGGTGACCAGGCCGAACGTCGCGTCCGGCTTGGACGCCGACCGCCGCAGCAGCTCGATGAAATCGAACAGCCACACTACCCCAGACAGCGCCGCGATCATGCCGAGCACGGCCAGCAGGAATTGCCGGGCAATATAGATCGAGAGCGTGACGGCCATCGCGCGGTCTTACTAGGTCGAGGCGGGCCAGGTCGAGGCGGGCCAGGTCACAGCTTCGCAGGTCCCAAGTCGGCGGCAGCCATGCGCAGCCGCGGCCCCTGGCGTTTGGCCATAAGCTGCGGACCCAGCAGCAGCCAGCCGCAGACGGCGCCCGGCAGGATGGCATGCAGCCAAATCAGCGGAATAAGCCCCGCCTGCCGCGCCGCCAGGTTGGCGATCGCCAGCCCCAGCGCCAGCAGCGCCACCACGCTGAGCACCGCCGCCAATGGCCGCAGCACGCTGCCATGGCGCTGGAACGCCCCCGTCAGCACCGACAGCAGCGCCACCATCGCAAAGCTCACGACCGTCAATGGCGCCGAAAGCCGCCGGTGCGCCTCCACCAGGAACTTGGCCGCGTCGCGCGGCGCCACGCTGCTGTCGGGGTGCATCAGTTCCGCCAACGACATCTCGGTGGAGTCCCGGTAGCGCTGCTCCGTCCCCTTGCTGTCGCTAGTCAGATCGATCGTGTTCTCGGCGAAGGTCAGGACATTGAGCCGTCCGCTCGTGCGGTCGATCTCCTGCCGGCTGCCGGCCTGCAGCAGCACGCGCGGGCCGTTCGGCCCATTCACCAGCCGCCCGCGCTCGGCGAGGATCGTGGCATGGCTATTCTTCTGGCGCTCATCCTCCACCAATATGCCGCGCAGCGTCCCATCCCGGTCGCGGGTGCGGACATAGACGGTCAGGTCGTCCGAGATCGGGGTGAACACGCCCTCCTGCAGCAGGAACGCCGCCAGCCGGTTCCTGATTTCGAACTGCTGCTCGCGGAACTCCGTATAGCTGAGCGGCACAATCGACACGTTGAGCACGTAGCACACGCCGACGACCACCGCCGCCAGCCCCAGCGCCGGCCGCGCCAGCGCCATCGGCGACAGCCCCGCCGCCCGCATCACCGTCAGCTCCCGGTCCCC
>CAXTJW010000428.1:0-3611 GCA_964244305.1 uncultured Acetobacteraceae bacterium | reverse complement strand
CCACGGCCGACCTGCTGGCCCGGCCGCTGCACCCCTACACCATGCGGCTGCTGCGTTGCCTGCCGGCGGCGGGGCGGCGCAAAACCGATGGCCGGCTCGACACCATTCCGGGTTTCCTGCCGCCGTTGGGCAGCATCCAGACCGGCTGCGTGTTCGCGCCGCGCTGCGACTTCGCCGACGCGGTGTGCCGCACCGATGCGCCGGCACCCACGCGGATCGGCAGCCAAATGGCGCGCTGCCACCATATCGACCGGGCGTCCGCGTCCGCTCGCCCCGCCTTGGATGCAGTTCCGACCCAGCCAGCGGCGCCCAATTTCGGACGGCCCGCGATGCAGGTGACCGCCGTGTCCAAAACCTTCCACGTCGGCCCGCACGCCTTGCGCGCCGTGACCGATGTGTCATTGACGCTGCGGACTGGCGAGACGCTGGGGCTGGTGGGCGAGTCCGGCAGCGGCAAGACGACATTGGCCCGGCTGTTGCTGGGGCTGACGGCGCCCGATCCCGGCGGCAGGATCGAACTGGATGGGCAGTCGGTGGCGAGCCACGCCAAAGGCCGTTCGCGCGCCGACCAGAAGGCGCTGCAGATCGTCTTCCAGAACCCGGATTCCGCGCTGAACCGGGCGCATACCGTCCGGCACCTGATCGAGCGCTCGCTGTCGCGGCTCGCCGGCCTGTTCGGGCGGCAACGCGCGGAGCGGTTGACCGCACTCGTTTCGGCGGTGCGGCTGACGGAGCGGCACCTGTCTATGCGTCCGCGGCAGCTCTCCGGCGGCCTTAAACAGCGTGTGGCGATCGCTCGCGCCTTCGCCGGCGACCCGCGGGTGGTGATCTGCGACGAGCCGACCTCGGCGCTCGACGTGTCGGTGCAGGCGGCGATCCTGAACCTGCTGGCCGACCTGCAAAACACGGCCGGGGTCAGCTACGTGTTCATCAGCCACGACCTCGGCGTCGTGCGTTACCTTTCGGACCGCATCGCCGTGCTGTATCTCGGCCGCATCATGGAAATCGGCCCGGCGGAGGACGTATTCAACGGCCCGCACCATCCCTACACCGAGGCGCTGCTGTCGGCCGTGCCCGGCCTCGCCGAACCCGGCGGCGGCGAGCGCCCGGCCCGCATCCGGCTCGGCGGCGAGATGCCGAGCCCGCTGGCGCCACCGCCGGGCTGCGTGTTCAACAGCCGCTGTCCGCGCAAGATCGGGGCGATCTGCGAGACCGCCGAACCCAAGCTCCCCGCCGACGCCGACCACGCCATCCGCTGCCACCTGCCGCGCAACGAACTCGGCCGGCGCGGCGGTCCGCCGCCGGTACTGGCGGACCACAGCCACGTTGCCATGCCCGCCTAAACGCCAGTAATCCTGGAGCACGATCCCATGACGCCGCGCGTGATCGATCCGCGTTCGACTGCCAACGCCAAGCTGACGGTGACGGAGCAGACCGACCTGCTGGTTGTCGGCGCCGGCCCGGCCGGGCTCGCCGCCGCCATCGCCGCCGCGGGCCACGGCATGGCTGTCGTGCTGGTCGACGAGAACCCGATCCCGCCGGAGACGATGGGCGACGACATCCCGCTGCATTTCGGCCAACGCATGGGCGGCGCCGTGCGCAACCGCAACGCCATGACCGAGGCGATGCTGGCGAGCGAGCCGGCCCTGGCCGACGCGATCGAGGCCGGCGTCGACGTCCGGCTCGGAACCATCGTTTGGGGGTTGTATGCCAACGGCCCCAGCGTCGGCTGGCTGCCGGGCAGGGTCGCCGGCGTTTCGGACGGCGCGTCGTCATGGATGCTCGGGTTCAAGGCCGCCATCGTCGCCACCGGGCGGCGCGACATGGGGCTGGCCTTCCCCGGCTGGCAACTGCCCGGCGTGATGGGGGCGACCGCGGCCGAGCGGCTCGCCTCGCGTTACGGTGCGCTCGACGCGTGCCGGGCGATCGTCCTCGGCACGTCTGCCGAGGCATTGCTGGCGGCGCTTGCCATGCATCGCGCCGGGGTGGAGGTCGCGGCAGTCGTCGAGCAGGCGCAGGCGCCGATCGGACCGGCGGCGCTGCTGGACGAACTCGCGGCGGCTGGCGTGCCGATCCTGGCCCGGCACGTCATCGCCATGGCCGAGGGAGCCGCGGACGGCGTGACCGGCGCGGTCGTGGTGCGGCTGGACGATGACGGAGCGCGCGTCGCCGGGAGCGCCGCGGCCATCGCGTGCGACACGATCGTGCTCGGGGTTGGCGCGGTTCCGGTCATCGAGCTGCTGGACGCGATCGGCTGCCGGTCGGCGTTCTCGCCGGCACGCGGCGGCCATGTGCCGGTTACCGATGCGTCGCAGATGACTTCGCTGCCGGGGATCTACGCCGTCGGCGACTGCGCGGGCGTTTGGGCGGGGAAGTCGGCCGATCGCGCAATGGCCGAGGCCGAGGGCCGCCGCGCCGCCTTGCATGCGGCCGGATCCGCCCCGATGGTCGATGTGCCGCCACCACCGGAACCCGCGGCGGACCTTTCGGCATACCGTCTCGCCTGGATGCGCAGTGCCGTCGTCGAGGCGGTGCCGGCGTCGGCGGGCAACGAGGCGCATGTCTGCCAGTGCGAGGAGGTCACCGCCCGCGAGATCATGGAGGTCCGCCCGCCGCGCTACTTGGGCTGGCGGCAGCCGCTGCGCAACAGCGCCGAACTGTCGGCCCTGCTCGGCAACGGGCCGCCGAACGCCGACCAGGTGAAGCGCCTGACCCGCGCCGGCATGGGGTTGTGCCAGGGCCGCCGCTGCCGCGAGCAGGTTGCGGCGCTGCTGGCGCTCGGGGCCGGCGTCGGACTGGGCGACGTGCCGCTCGCGACGTTTCGCGCGCCGGTGCGTCCGTTGGCGCTTGGCCTGGCCGGGTCGCTGCCGGAGTCGCCGGACATGGCCGAGCATTGGGACGTGTGGTTCGGCATCCCCGGGCAGGCTGCACCGCCCTGGGAGCTGAAGGCCGTGGAGCCATGACGGGCGCGGACCCGGCGGACATCACCGGTGCCAGCGTCGTCATCGTCGGCGGCGGGGCGACCGGGCTGAGCGCCGGCTGGTGGCTCGCTCGCGCCGGGGTGGATGTGCTGGTGATCGACAAGGGCATCGTCGCCTGGGAGGCGTCGGGGCGCAACGGCGGCGGCTGCACCCATGGCTTCAGCCCGCTATTTGCCGAGGAGCAGCGGCTGTGGCCGCAGATGGACGAGCTGCTCGGCTATCCCACCGAATTTTCCACCGGGCGCATCCGCATCGCGATGGACGAGGCGCAGTGGTCGGACGCGCAGCGCATGGTGCAGAACGGCGAGCGCTACGGCTTTCATACCGAGCGCCTGGACGCGCCGCAGTTGCGCGAGTTGGTGCCGCTGGCGGGCGAAGTGCACGGCGCTTATTGGCATCGCTTCGGCGGCCACGCCAATCCGCATCGTACCGTCCAGGGCTACGCCTGGGCGATGCAGGACCATGGCGGGCAAGTGCTGCAGCATACCACCGTGCTGGGTTTCGATATGAGCGGCGGCCGGGTCACGGCGATTCGGACCGACCGTGGCCGGCTCGGCTGCGACCATCTGGTGCTAGCGGCGGGTCCGCAGACCGGCAAGCTGGCGGCGATGCTCGGGGTGCGTATCCCCG
>CAXTJW010000427.1:0-3611 GCA_964244305.1 uncultured Acetobacteraceae bacterium | reverse complement strand
GGCGGCATGCAGGAGCGCATGGGCGAGACGGCGGCGCTGCTGCACGAGAGCTTCGCCCAGGCCCGGATCGTGCGCGCCTACCGGCTCGAGGACATCGAGGAAGCACGGGCGGCGCTCGCCTTCAACGACCTGTATCGCGCCCTGTTGCGCATGACCCGCAGCCGCGCCCGGCTCGATCCGCTGCTGGAGGTGCTGGGGGGCACCGCGGTCGCCGCCGTGATCGGCTTTGCCGGTTGGCGCGCGGCGCAGGGCGGCGGCGGCGTCGGCAACTTCACCGGGTTCGTCGCGGCGCTGCTGATCGCGTCGCAGCCGCTGCGTGCGCTTGGGTCGATGAACGCGGCGCTGCAGGAGGGGCTCGCGGGGCTGGCGCGGGTGTTTCATGTCATCGACGAGCCGCCGGGCATCGTCGAGCGGTTTGGCGCGCCGCCGCTGCCGCCCGGTCACGGCCGGGTGCGGTTCGACGACGTGGCGTTCGCCTATCCCGACGGGCGCATGGGGCTGCGCGGCCTGTCGTTCGAAGCGGCGCCTGGCCTGACCGTCGCGCTGGTCGGCCCCTCGGGCGCGGGAAAGAGCACGGCGCTGGCGCTCATCCCACGGCTGCAGGACGTGCTGTCGGGCAGCATCACCATCGACGGCGCGGACGTGCGGGACGTCACGCTGGCGAGCCTGCGGGACGCGATCGCCTATGTCGGCCAGGACACGCTGCTGTTCGACGACACGGTGGCGGGCAACATCCGCATGGGCCGGCCATTCGCCACGGAGGCCGAGGTCGAGGCCGCCGCCTACGCCGCCGCCGCGGGATTCGTGGACGACTTGCCGGAGGGGTTCGCAACCCGCGTCGGATTTGGCGGCGGGCGGCTGTCGGGCGGGCAGCGGCAGCGCATCGCCCTGGCGCGCGCCCTGCTGCGCGATCCGCGGATCCTGTTGCTGGATGAGGCCACGAGCGCGCTGGATGCCGAGAGCGAGGCCGCGGTACAGGACGCGCTGGCCCGCCTGCGCGCCGGGCGGACGACGATCGTCGTTGCGCATCGCCTTTCGACCGTGCGCGACGCCGATCTCGTGGTGGCGGTCGCCGACGGGGTCGCGGTGGAGCAGGGGTCCCATGCCGAACTTTTGGCGCTGGACGGGCTGTATGCCCGGCTGGTCCGGACCCAGGCTTTCACGGCTTAAGCATCGTCATTGCGAGCCGGCTTCGGCGCGGCAATCCAGGGCAAGCGGACCGAATACTTGCGTTCGTGGCCCTGGATTGCTTCGTCGCAATGACGACTAATCTCGACGAGTCATTCTAGTAAGTAACCAGATCCTTCATGCCGTCGAACACGCCTTGGGTCAGAACCTTCTTGGTCACCAGGTCCTGCGGCGTGGCATACGGGCGGCCCGAGACGATCGCCTTTGAGCGGACGTCGCCGATGCCTTTCAGGGTCTTCTGCATCTCGCTTGCGGTCGAGGTGTTGATGTTGACCAGCGCGATCTTGTCCTTGATCCCGTCGAACACGCCTTGCGTCAAGACCTTTTTGGTCACGAGGTCGCTCAGGTCGGTATAGGGACGCCCGGCGACGATGGCCTTGCTGCGGACCGGGCCGATGCCGGGCAGGGCGTCGAGCTGTTCCGCAGGCGCCGTGTTGATGTCGATGCGCTTGCCGGATGCGGCCGGAGCCGGGGCGACCGCAGCCGGGGCAGGCGCAGCGCGGAGCGTCGATGCGGCAGGCGGGGCCGTCGGCGTTGGGCGCGACACGGATGGCGTGGACGGCGGAGCAACCGGCGCGCCGCGGGGAGTAGCCGGCGCGGTCGGGGTCGTCGTTTGCGCGAAAGCCGGCATGGCAAGCAACCCGAGCATCGCAGCGGTAAGGCGCAGCAGCTTCGACATCGTACTCTCCAGAAGTATAAGTGCGATTTAGCCACGACTTTCCGGATGCCGGCAAGTATAGCTTTATGACCATCGCACTTCGGGCGGCAGGCTCATCAGGATCGCCTCGACATTGCCACCGGTCTTGAGCCCGAACAACGTGCCGCGGTCGTGCAGCAGGTTGAACTCGACATAACGGCCGCGGCGCAGCAACTGGTGATTGCGCTGTTCGCGGGTCCAGGCCTCGCCCATGCGGCGTCGCACGATGGCGCTGTAGGACGCGAGGAATGCCCGGCCCACGTCCTGGGTGAAGGCGAAGTCCGCCACAGCGTCGCCGCTGAACACATGGTCGTAGAAGATGCCGCCGGCGCCGCGCGGTTCGTTCCGGTGCGGCAGGAAGAAGTACTCGTCGCACCAGGCCTTGAACTTGGGATAGTACTCCGGGTCGTGCGCATCGCAGGCTGATTTGAAGCCGGCATGGAACGTGGCAGCGTCGGCCTCCGCTTCGGCCGTATCGAGTCGCATGGGCGTGAGGTCGCCGCCGCCGCCGAACCAGCCGCGCGTCGTGACGAGCATGCGCGTGTTCATGTGCGCGGCCGGCACCAGTGGGCTCTGCGGATGGGCGACGACGCTGATGCCCGACGCCCAGAAGCGCGGGTCCTCCTCGGCGCCGGGAATTTGGCGACGGAACTCGGGGCTGAACTCGCCCCAAACGGTCGAGACGTTGACGCCGACCTTCTCGAACACCCGGCCGCGCATGACGCTGATGACGCCGCCTCCGCCGGGTTCGCCCTCTGCGGTGGGCCGCGACCAGGGTTGCTGGGCGAAGCGGCCGGCCGGATCGTCGGCGAGCGGTCCATCCTGCGCGTCCTCGATCGCCTCGAACTCGGCGAGCATCTGGTCGCGCAGCGCCTCGAACCAGGCCTGGGCGATGGGCTTCAATAATCCATGCGGCGGGGCTTCGCGGGACTCTATGTTGAGCGTCTGCCCTTGCGACATATCAAGGCCTTCCAATTTGCTGATCATAGAATAGGCCGATCTGGCAGGATGTTGCAGGGGGCACGTCGCACCTCTATGAAAGCCTAAGGATCAGCCGAGCGCAGCCTTGTGCCGCTGCGGCGCTTTGAAACAGAGGGACCCTATGGGCAATACAGCCAGCGCGACCGTCCGAAGCGCCATAACGACCGTCGGCGCGGCGGATCCCACCAAGCGGGACTTCCTGAAGCTCGTGACGGGAAGCGCCGTCGCGATCGGCCTCGGCGCGATCGTCTGGCCGTTCGTCGACAGCATGAGCCCGGCCAAGGACGTGCTGGCGCTGTCCAGCATTGAGGTCGACCTGGCGCCCGTGCAGGAGGGCCAGGCCGTGACGGTCGTGTGGCGCGGCAAGCCGATCTTCGTGCGCAACCGCTCGGCTGCCGAGATCAAGGCTGCGGAGGACACGCCGCTCAATCAGATGATCGACCCGCAAGCCGACGCCGATCGCGTGAAGGCCGGCAAGGAGAAGTGGCTCGTGCTGATCGGCATTTGCACCCACCTCGGCTGCGTGCCGCTGGGCAATAAGCCGTCCGACCCGCGCGGCGATTGGGGCGGCTGGTTCTGCCCTTGCCATGGCAGCCAATACGACACGTCCGGCCGGGTCCGCCATGGGCCCGCACCGGCGAACCTGGGACTACCGCCCTATGCGTTCATAGGCGACACCAAGATCAAGATCGGCTGAGGAGAACAAGCAGATGGCCGGCCTACATAAATCCGAGTTCGAAAATCC
>CAXTJW010000426.1:0-3614 GCA_964244305.1 uncultured Acetobacteraceae bacterium | reverse complement strand
GGGCTGCTGCCGACGATGGCGAAGCCGCCGAAGTCGAGGAAGAACAGGAACGGCGCCGGGCTGATGCGACGCAGCGCGCGATACAGCGAGAACGGCGGCAGCGCGAACGGCACGGAGAAGCGCTGGCTCGGCACGACCTGAAAGGCGTCGCCGGCGGCGATGTACTCCTTCATGCGGTCCACGACGCCCATGAACTCGTCGCGGGTCATGTTGGACGCCGGCTCCGGCTGCGGCGGCAACGCCACGGGCGGTGCCGCGTGGGGCAGGGGACGCAGCAGCGCCGCGTCGGCCTGGGCCAGAGCGGACTGCGCGAGGCTCCACGCTTGCGCCGCGGTGACGCCGGGCTGCGGGTAGATCGGCGCCGCGAGCGTCAGTTCGTCCAGTACATTGTCGAATACGGCGAACAGCGTCGGCCTGATCAGGATGGCCTCCGGCAGGCCGAGGGCGTCGGTATTCTTCTCCGGCAGCCGCTCCATGAGCCGGACCATGTCGTAGCCGAGATAGCCGACCAGCCCGCCCAGCATCGGCGGCAGGTGATCCGGCAGGTCGAGCTGCGTCTCGCCGATGAGCGCGCGCAGGCTGTCGATCGCCGGGCGTTCGTCGGGGACAAAGGCGTGCGGCGCGGAGCGGGCGTGGCGGTTCACCTCCGCCCGTCCGGCCCGGCAGCGCCAAACAAGGTCCGGTTCCATGCCGATGATCGAGTAGCGGCTGCGGGCCGACCCGCCCTCAATACTTTCCAGCAGGAAGGCGTTGGCGCGGCCGGCAGCGAGCTTCAGGAAGGCGCCGACCGGCGTTTCGAGGTCCGCGACCCCGGTGGTCCACACCAGCGTTCCGCGTCCGGCGTCATAGGCGGCGCTGAAGGCGAGCTGCGAGGGCGAGGCGGAGGCATTCATCTGCGTTCGCTCAAGGTTGCGTCATACTTTCGAACAAGGTGCGATTCACCTGCGGCTTGGCCTGGTCGCGCAATACGGCGGCGAACGTCATCTCGATGTCCTGCCCGATCGCCTGGGTCAGCGCGGTGCGGAGTTGCGCCGTCCCGGCTGGATCGGCGGCAGGGTCGGGCTCTTTGATCTCGGAGAGCGCCAGCACATAGAAGGCGTCGGGCGTCTCGATCATGGTCGTCCCGTTCAGCTTGAGGCTGAACAGCGGCTCGATCATTTGTGTCGGCACGCCGGGGGTCGGCGCGGCCTGCGTGGGCTGCGCCCGCAGGACCGGCGGCGTCGTTTGCAGCCGCTGCCCGGCGACCGTCGCGGCATCGTCGAGGCTCGAGCCGGCCTGCGTCGCCGTCAGCAGGCTGGCGGCGGCACGCTCCTGCTCCTTGCGCCGTGCGTCGTGCTCCCAATCGTCGCGCACCTGCGCCTCGACGTCGGCGAACGGCTTGAGCGCGGCCGGGGTGGCGTCCTCGACCGCCACGGCGAAGTATGATTGATCGGGCCCTTCGACCATCCGCGGCGGATCGTTCTTTTGCGCCGCGAAGGCGGCCGCCACCAGCGCCTGGCGCAGCGCAGCAGAGCCTGGGATCGGCGCGGGCTCGTTGGCTTGGGTGTTGCCCTGGGCGTTCAGCGTGCCGGTCACGGCGGCGACGCCGAGGTCCCCCGGCAAATCGTCCAGGCTGGCGCTGGCCGACAGCGCGTCTTCGAGCTTGTTCGCGCGGGTATAAACCTGATCGACCGCACGCTCGCGGGCCAGCTTGGTGTGGATCTCGTCGGTCGCCTGGGCCAGCGTGCGCTCGGACCCTGCCGTCACCTTGGTGACCCGGAACACCTGCCAGCCGAGCGCCGACTGGATGGGTCCGGTCACCGCCTGGGCTGGCGCTGCGAACACTGCCTGGGCGAGTTCGGGCGATGGGAACTCGGTCGTGGTCGCGTCGTCGAGCGCCGCGGCGGATGCCCCGGCGGCAGTGGCGACCTTCTGTACCGCGTCCCAGTCGGCGATTGCGGTCCAGGTCGTCGCGATCTCCTTGGCCCGCGCCTCGTCCTGCGCCACGACGACCTCGACCGAGCGTTTCTCCGGCACGATGTATTCGGGTTTGTGCTGCTCGTAATAGGCGGCGATGTCGGCGTCCGGCACTTCGATATCGCGCGCCACGGTCTCGGGCGACAGGATCACGGCCTTGATGCGCCGGAACTCGGGTGCGCTATAGCGGTCGCCGTTGTTGTCGTAAAAACGCTGCAGGTCTGACGCGGCAGGCGCGGGCGGCTCGGCGGCAGCGACGAACGGCAGCTCGACATATTGCGCCACCCGGGTTTCGTGCTGGAAGGCGAACACCTGGCGGGTGACGATCTCCGGCGGGGTCGCGCCGACCTGGATCGCCTCCATGAGTTGGCGCTGGCCGAGGTCGGAGCGCATCAGATCGAGGAAGCGCGCCTCGGTGAGGTTGTTGTTGCGCAGCACGGTCTCGAAGCGTTGGCGGTCGAATGCGCCATTCGCGCCGCGGAAGGCCGGGATGTCGAACACCGCCGCCCGTACCGCGTCGTCCGGCGCCGCGAGGCCGAGGCGGGCGACCTGGTTCTCGATGGCAGCCTGCACGACGAGCCGGTCGAGCACCTGGCCGGCGACGGCTTGGCGGATGGCCGGGGTGGGTTCGGTCTTGCCGCCCAGCATGCGGGTGACCTGCGCCATCTGCGTCCGCAGCGCCTCTTGGAACTGCGGCACCTCGATCTTGCGGCCGCCGACGGTCGCGACCGCGTTGTCCTGGCCGGCATTGCGCACGACGTCCGCGACGCCCCAGAGCCCAAACGAGCCGACCAGCACGAGGAAGAACGCCCGGGCGGCCCAGGTGCCGAGGAAGCTGCGGATCAAGGAGAGCATGCGTCAGGTGTCCAGTGAACGAAGCGGCAGCATACGGTTGCCTTCAGAATTTTGCCAGATGCCAGCGTTTGCGGCCCTGCTTTTACGACGGTATTTGGTCCGGCCCGCGATCGCAGTTGCTGCAACGTCCGCTGTGAGGCAAAAGAGCGATCGGACGCGATCATGTAGCAACTCGTCGATGCATCCGGCTCGCTCCGGAGCCAATCCGCTGCCTATGGCCGTTGGACAAGCGCTTGAGGGAGCCACGGCCGGAGATGGCGCCACATCCCAAATGTCTGGTCAGATTGGGACATTACCATTTTTGTCGGAAGCCATGAGAACCGCAGATATTGATGATGCTAAACTATCTAATTCTTCTTGGACTTGGAGCTCTTTTGATTAGTGTCTATGTCAGACATATATTTCCGGTTGTCTCTGATCTGTTGTGGTGGGCCTCTGCTGCAATGATAGGTTGCGCAGGCATCGTAAAAATCAGAAATTACAAGAGCTAGACTAGATGTTCGCCTTTTAAGGGATAAAGGGACACGCATTGCAGCAGCTTATCGCCGGGAACTGGAAGATGAACGGCCTTCGGGCGGAGGCGCTGGCGCTCGCGGCGGCATTGCGGCAGGGCGCGGCGTGCGACCTGCTGGTCTGTCCGCCCGCCACTGTGCTGGCCGCGGTGGCGAACGCATTCGCCGGCACGGCGGTGATGGTGGGAGGGCAGGATTGCCACTGCGACGCCTCCGGAGCGCATACCGGCGACATTTCGGCCCCCATGCTGCGGGATGCCGGGGCGGGATGGGTGATACTCGGCCACTCCG
>CAXTJW010000425.1:0-3614 GCA_964244305.1 uncultured Acetobacteraceae bacterium | reverse complement strand
GCAGGACGACCGCGACCTGCGGGCGGAGCGCGGGCGCAAGCGCATGGAGCCGGCGATCAGCTTCATGGCACGGTTGCGCATCCCGGGCGGCCGGGTGAGCGGGACGCAATGGCTGCAGCTGAACGAGATCGCGCGGGAGCGGGGCGAGGGTACTATCCGCCTCACCACCCGGCAGACCGTGCAGTTCCACGGCATCATCAAGGGTAATTTGGCGCCGGCGATCTCGTCGATGAACGACGCGCTGCTAGACACCATCGCGGCCTGTGGCGATGTGAACCGCAACGTGATGTGCACCTCCAATCCGCACGCCAGCCCAGCCCATGCGGAAGCGCTGGGGCTCGCGAAGCAACTCAGCGACGACCTGCTGCCAAAGAGCCGCGCCTGGCACGAGATCTGGCTGGGCGAGGAGCGCGTCGCTGGCGGCGAGCCGGAGTTCGAGCCGCTGTATGGCACGACCTATCTGCCTCGCAAGTTCAAGATCGCCGTCGCCGTGCCGCCGCAGAACGACGTCGACGTGTTCGCGCACGACCTGGGCTTCATCTCGATCGAGCGCGACGGCGGCGTGATCGGCTATAACGTTTCGGTCGGCGGCGGCATGGGCATGACGCACGGCGAGACCGACACCTTTCCGCGCACCGCCGACGTGATCGGCTCCTGCACGCGGGAGCAGGCGGTCGCGGTGGCGGACGCGGTCATCCGGGTGCAGCGCGACAACGGCGACCGCAGCGTTCGCAAGCTTGCGCGACTGAAATACACCATCGAGCGGATGGGCGTGGACGCCTTCCGCACCGAGGTCGAGCAGCACTTGGGCCACGCGCTCGCCCCGGCGCACGAGTTTGCGTTCACCGGCACCGGGGACCGCCCGGGCTGGTCGCAGTCGCCGGATGGGACTTGGCAATACTGCCTGTTTATCGAGAATGGCCGGGTGCGCGACATCGGCGACCGGCGGCTGATGACCGGGCTGCGGGCGATCGCCACCATGCACCGGGGCGAATTCGTGTTCACGCCGAACCACAACCTCGTTGTTGCCGGCATCGCGCCGGAGCAAAAGGCGGAGATCGAGGAGCTGCTGCAGCAGCATGGGCTGACCGGGACCGTGTCGGCGTTGCGCGAGGCGTCGATGGCCTGCGTGGCGCTGCCGACTTGCGGGCTGGCGTTGGCCGAGAGCGAGCGCTATCTGCCGAGCCTGATTACTAAGCTCGACGTGATCATGGACGCGGCCGGGCTGCGCGACCAGCCGATCGTGATGCGCATGACGGGCTGCCCGAACGGTTGCGCGCGGCCCTATTTGGCGGAGATCGCCATGGTGGGGCGCGGGCCGGGCCGCTACAACCTGTATCTCGGCGCGGCGGCGGACGGGACACGGCTGAACAAGCTGTATCGCCGCGATGTCGACGAGGCCGGCATCCTCGCGGCGCTCACGCCGTTGCTGCAGCAATACGGTACTGAGCGCCAGGAGGGCGAGCGCTTTGGCGATTGGGTGATACGCGCCGGGCACATCGAGGCGACGACGGCGGGCAATCGCTTCCATCTGGACCTGGCGGATGCGTTGACCTGAACGGGCGCGGCGACCTGCTGGTTGGGCGCAGGCGAGCGGCTATATCCTCCGCACCGGCAGCGACCAGGCGAGCACGAGGCCGATGCCCGAGAACGTCGCGATGCACATGAACGCGGCGCGGAACGCCGAGCCGATCTCGGTCGCGACAACGGCGCGCTGAGCGGCGTCGAGGCCGTCGAGCACGACCGGGCCGCGCTCGACCAACTCGGCGAACAGTGCAGCTGTCTTCGGGTCGGTCGCGGTCAGCACGGCGAATAGCACGGCACCGACCAAGGCCGTGCCGAGCGCCGCGCCGATGGAGCGGGAGAACTGCACCGACGCGGAAGCCGCCCCGAGGTTCTTCGGACCGGCCACCATCTGCACCGTGGTCTGCACGACCGGCATGGCGGTCCCGAGCGACATCGACAGCACGAGGAACAGCGCCGGCAGCCACAATGTCGGCAGCAGCCCGGCACCCAGCGCCAGGAATACCAGGCACACGGTGACGGAGACCAGGCCGAACGAAGGAAAGATCGCGGTCCTCCCGGTGCGGGCGATCATGCGCCCGGTCAGCAGCGAGCCGAATGCGATCCCGGCTGTGAGCGGCAGCAGCAGCAGCCCAACCCGGCCCGGCGCCGCCCCGCGCACCACCTGCAGATAGATCGGCATGAAGGTTACGCAGGAAACGATGATGGCGCCGATGCAGGCCCCCATCGCGTCCGCGCGCCAGATCGCCGGCAACCGCAGCAGCGACACCGGGATCAGCGGCATGTTGGTCCGCCGCTCCTGACGCAGGAGCAGCCACAGCGAGGTTACCGAGATCCCCACCAGCCCGGCCACCGCGGGTATAGCGGCGTAGGAAATGTGCTGGCCGCGCTCCAATGCCAACAGCAGCGCCACGACGAAGCTGGCGAACAGCACGAGGCCCAGCCAGTCGAACCGCAGCCTCGACCGCGGCGGCGTGCGGTTCGGCAGCCGCAGCGCCAGCACGGCCGCAACCACCCCCAGCGGCAGGTTGATCAGGAACACCGAATGCCAGCCGAAATGCTGCGTGAGCCAGCCGCCGGCGACGGGTCCGAAAGTGGACGAAACCATGAAGATGGAGGCGAGGTAGCCCTGGTAGCGCCCACGCTCCCGCGGCGGCACGCTCTCGCCGACCAGGGCCTGCGACAACGTCATGAGCCCGCCGCCGCCAAAGCCCTGCAGCACTCGGGCGGCGGTGAGCCACAGCAAGCTGGGGGCTGCGGCACAGGCGGCGGAGGCGACCATGAAGATGGCAAGGGCGAAGAACAGCAGCCGCTTGCGCCCGAGCGCGTCGCCGAGCCGGCCATAGACCGGGGCGGCGATGGTGGTGGCCATCAGGTAGGAGACGACGATCCAGGAGATGCGCTCGACGTCGCCCAGCGTGCCGGCGATGGCGGGGAGTGCTGTGGCGACGATGGTCTGGTCCACCGCCGCCAGGAACATCGGCAGGCAGATGGACGGGAACACCCGCATGAACAGGCCGCGGGTGGACTGGCCCTCGGTCGGGTCGGGCTGCACCGCCTCGGGTGCGGCTGTCTGCAGGAAGGGAGCGTCGGGGGGCATGGCTTGGTCCATAACGTCGCCGCAGCCTAAACGGTGCGGGCGGGGATGAACACCGCTGCCGGGTTCACATCATGTCGCGCAAGTCAGGGCGGCACGTCGCGGCCCATGGCGAGGAACTTCTCGCGCCGGCGCGCCTGCAAGGTGGCGGCGTCGAGCTCCAGCAACGGCTCCAGCGCCTCCTGCACCGCGGCGCCTACGCTGGCGACCGCCTCGGCCGGCATGCGGTGCGCGCCGCCGATCGGCTCCGGCACGATGGCGTCGATGATCCGCAATGCGTGCAGGTCCACGGCCGTGAGCCGCAGCGCCTCCGCCGCGACCGAGGCCTGGGCCGCGTCGCGCCACAGGATACTGGCGCAGCCCTCCGGAGAGATTACCGAATAAACAGAGTGCTCCAGCATCAGCACCCGGTCCCCGGTCGCCAGCGCGATGGCGCCACCGGAGCCGCCCTCGCCGATGATGGTGGCGACGATCGGCACCGGGGCGAGCAGGC
>CAXTJW010000424.1:0-3621 GCA_964244305.1 uncultured Acetobacteraceae bacterium | reverse complement strand
AAGACGGCCCGATGCGTCTTATAGCAGTCGGCCGGCTGCGCCCAGGGCCGGAAGCAGAGTTGTTCGCCCGCTACAACGCCCGGCTGCGGCCGAAGCTCGCGGTGACCGAGGTCGCCGAGGGCCAGGGCGCGCCGGCCGAGGCCAAGCGGCGCGAGGCGGAGGCGCTGCTCAACGCACTCCCCACGCCGTCGCTGGCGGTGGCGCTCGACCTCGGCGCCTCCAGCCCGGGCAGCGACGGGCTCGCCCGGCTGCTGGAGCGCTGGCTCGGGCAATCCCGCCCGCTCTGCTTCGTCATCGGCGGAGCGGAGGGGCTGGACGCGGCGGTCCTGGCGCGCGCCGATCACGTGCTGTCACTCGGGCCGATGACCTGGCCGCACATGCTCGTCCGCGTCATGCTGGCCGAGCAGCTGTTCCGCGCCCAATCCATCCTGTCCGGCCATCCGTATCACCGGACGTCTAGACCCCCTCCCCAACCATAGGCCCTGCATCTTAAGCCTGACTTGCCGCAGGCGCAGAGTTTCGCCATAGGTGGCTGTCCGCATTAGGAATTGCGCTATGACCACGCCGCCCCGCCCCGTGATGCTGGTGATATTGGACGGCTGGGGCTGGCGGGCCGCAGCCGCCGACAACGCAGTGGAGCAGGCCGACACCCCCACCTTCGATCGCCTAATGCAAGGCCCGCACGCCTACCTCAACACCTCCGGCCTCGATGTCGGCCTGCCCGGGGGGCAGATGGGCAACTCGGAGGTCGGCCATCTCAACATCGGCGCCGGCCGCGTGGTGATGCAGGAGCTGCCGCGCATCGGCGTGGCCATTGCCGACGGCAGCATTGCGACGTTGCCGGAGCTGCGCGCGCTGATTGAAGCGCTGCAGCAGTCAGGCGGCGTGTGCCACCTCATGGGCCTCGTGTCCGCAGGCGGCGTGCACGCGCATCAGGACCATGCCGTGGCGCTCGCGCGCATCCTGGCGAACGCCCGCGTGCCGGTCCGGGTGCACGCCTTCACCGACGGCCGCGACACCGCGCCGCGGTCTGGGGCGGACTGCCTGGCGCGGCTGCAGGAGGCGCTGCCGGAGGGCGCCCGCATCGCCACCATCACCGGCCGCTACTACGCCATGGACCGCGACCACCGCTGGGAGCGGGCAGAGAAGGCCTACCTCGCCATCGCCGAGGGCCGCGGGGCCAGCTTCGCCGACGCCGCCAGCGCCATGGACGACGCATACGGCAACGGGGTGACGGACGAGTTCGTCGTCCCCGCCGTCATCGGCAGCTCCTATACCGGCATGCGCGACGGCGACGCGGTGCTGTGCTTCAACTTCCGCGCCGACCGGGTGCGGGAGCTGCTGGGCGCGCTGCTGGACCCCGGCTTCACCGGTTTCGCCCGGCCGCGCATCATAAAGTTCGCGGCGGCGCTCGGCTTGACCCGCTACAGCGACGCCTTGGCCCCGCTCATGGGCGCCATGTTCCACCCGCAGCACATGGGCAACCTGCTGGGCGAGGTCGTGTCGGCGGCCGGGCTGCGGCAGCTCCGGATGGCGGAGACGGAAAAGTATCCGCACGTGACCTATTTCATGAACGGCGGCCAGGAGGTCGCGTATCCCGGCGAGGACCGCAAGATGGTGCCGTCGCCCAAGGTCGCGACCTACGACCTGCAGCCGGAGATGTCGGCGCCCGAGCTGACCGACAAGGCCGTGGCGGCGATCCAGTCGGGCGTCTACGACCTAATTTTGCTCAATTTCGCCAATCCGGACATGGTCGGCCACACCGGCAACCTGTCGGCGGCGATCCGTGCGGTGGAAGCGGTGGACCACGGGCTGGGCCGCATCGCCGACGCGGTCGCGGCAGCCGGCGGCGCGCTGCTGGTCACCGCCGACCACGGCAATTGCGAGATGATGCGCGACCCGGTGACCGGCGGCCCGCATACCGCGCATACGACGAACCCGGTGCCGGTCATGCTGGCCGGACGTAGCGTCGCGCTGATGGACGGGCGCCTGGCGGACCTTGCGCCGACCTTGCTGGCGCTGATGGGCCTGCCGCAGCCGGCGGAGATGACCGGGCACTCGCTCCTGGATGGTGGTTTGGGCCCCGCCGGATATGCGGCCGGGCCGCCTTAGCCTGCTGCTGATCGCCGTCTGCGGCGCGGCCCCGGCTGGGACTGCACGGGACGCCAAGCGCGCCCAACCGGACGCGTCCCAGGCTGGCGTTTCCAAGGCTGGCGTTTCTCAGGCCGCGATCCAGCGCGAGGCGGCGGAACAGGCCCGCGCCGCCGAGGCCGAGGAAGGGCGCCTGGCCCAGCAGCGGATCGCCGCCGCAGCCAGGATGCGGGCCGCCGAGACGAAGACCGCCGACGCGGCCACCGAGATCGAGGGGCTCGCTGCCCGGCGCCGCGACGCCGAGCAGCGCCTGGCCGAGCGGGCGGAGGCGTTGACGCCCTTGCTGCCGCTGATCGAGCGGCTGGCGCTGTATCCCGCCGAGACCATCCTCGCCGTGCCCGGTGCGCCAGAGGATACGTTGCGCGGCCTCGCGGTGCTGCACGGCCTGGCGCAGCGCCTGGAGCAGGACGCCGCCGCACTGCGGGCCGAACAGGCAGCGGTGCAGACGCTCGAGCAGGACATCGCCGCCGCCTTGCCGGGGCTGCAGTCGGCAGAGGCGGCACAGGCGACGCAGGCGGCGGAGCTCGACCGGCAGATCGAGGCGGCGCGTGCCGGCCGCCGGCGTGCGGAGGACGCCGCCGCCGACGCTGCCCGCCGGGCCGCCGCCGAGGCCGCACGGGCCGACACCCTGCGTGCGGCGATCGCGGCGATGGAGGCGGAGCACGCGCGGGCGGAGGCGCAGGCGCGGGAGGACGCTGCCCGCGCCGAGCGGCAGCGCCAGGATTCGGCCGCCGCCGACGCGCGCCGGCGACAGGCGGCGCTGGCGCGTCCGGCAGGGCCGGGCCTGGAGCAGCGCGGGCCGCTGATGACGCCAGTGGTGGGGCGGGTCGTGCGCGGATGGGGCGACCCGACCGACGCCGGGCCGGCGCAAGGGGTTTCGTATCACTCGGCGCCGCTGGCCCGGGTCGTGGCGCCGTGCAGCGGCCGGGTGGCGTTTTCCGGGCCATTCCGCAGCTTCGGCGTGCTGCTGATCCTGGATTGCGGCGGCGGCATGCATTTTGTCCTTGCGGGATTAGAACGGCTGGATGTAGGGGTCGGAGTGGTGGTGCAGCGGAACGAACCCGTCGGCATCATGCCAGGCTGGGACCCTCAGATTGCCGCCCAGCCCGGTGCCGTGCGTCCGACACTTTACATTGAATTGCGCCGCGATGGCTCGCCAGTGAACCCTGCCCCCTTCCTACGCGCGCGCGGATAGCCATTTTACCATCTGCACTGTTAAGCTTATGGCAATCCATGCTGTGCTAACGATGCGTGGCGCAAAGGAAAGTAAGGCATGAAGCTTCGGACTGGCTTGCTTGTGAGTGCCGCTTTCGCGGCTGGTATCGTCGCCGGCCCTGCGTCGGGTTACCTCGACGGGCTGTTCGGCACGGGTTGGCCCATCGCGCACGCCAGCGCGCAGGACAGCAACCGCGCCGAGACCTATCGTCTGCTGACCCTGTTCGGGGACGTATTCGAGCGGATCCGCGCCGA